>JAJRRR010000100.1 GCA_024279285.1 Planctomycetota bacterium | reverse complement strand
CTATGGCCGACCCGGCCTGTGGCCCAACTTCCCCCTGGCTCCTCGCAAGCCCCCGTGGACGACAAAAGTGGTGTTTCCCAAGGGCTGCAACCTCCCCCAGTTGCTCCGTCTGGCTCCTCAGCCCAAAAGACACCCCCACCTTCCGAGCACCCTTTGCAGCCTTCCTTGCAACAGCAACCTTCCGACTCTCGTCCCCAGGAGCAACACCCCAGTGCTGCCCCAAAGCCGGAAGCTCCGTCGGAGCGAGCCGCTCCGGCCCCCTTGCCCCCCAACCAGCAATCTGCCAAACCGCTCCCGCAGCCTTCTGGGGACGCATCCTCGCCTTCAAAAGACAAGGAACTGCCCCAGCAGCCTACCCAGGCTCCTTCTACGCCCCCTGCTGGTGAAAAACCACCTGCTGCCCGGAAAACTCCTGAAAAACCCGTGGAAGTGGCCAAGCTGCATGTCACAGCTCCCACAGTGGTGTATCGCAGTACTCAGCAGGGTTCTTGGGAATGGATTCACCGCAATCTGACTCCGCTTTTAGGCATGCAGGAATTGGTGGTTCCCGAGGGCTTTGCGGCGTTTTTGAGTGCAAGTGATGGCGTGCCGTTGCAGCTTTTTCCGCACACCCGAGTGCGACTGCCTCAGAAGTGGCCTCCGGGGGAAAGCCCCTTGTTCGTTCAAGAGGGGCAAGTAGTGATTTTGGCTCCCGGGCAACAGAAGATTCAGCTTCGCATGAAACTGGGACCGTTGGACGGCCAACTGGTGTTGGTTTCTCCGGGTGCTGCGGTGGTTTGTCAAGTGAAATATGAGCGGCCCTTGGGCTCTGACCTGTCGACCCAACAGGCCCTTGCAGTCGTCCGGCTCTATTGCGTCCACGGCACCCTCTTGTGGATAGACTCTCAAGGAAACCAGTTTCAAACAAGCAAAGGCGGGCAAATTCTGCTGCGCGTGGATCAACCCCCTCAGGTGGAATCCCAAGCTCCCACTCTCAGCTCACAGCCCTTGGCCCAGTTGGATGAGCTTCAACGCCAAGGAGCGGAGAAACTTCATCGCATCTTTTCTGAAGAACTGACTCCCGAGAGCGAAAAAGATGTGGAAACCTTGCTGCGCGAGATAGCCACCGAACATCGCAACATTGAAGTCCGCTATCTGGCCCTGGTGCATCTGGCCGAGCTGGGTGTGTTGGACCCGCTGATTGACGCCCTGGCCGATCCTCGCTATCAGACAGGAAACTTCTGGGAAAAACTCCTGGACTACCTTTATGCCCACGCCAGCTTCTCCTCGGAGGTGGCCCAACAGGTCCGGCAAATCATGATAGAACAATTTGGGCGGGAAGTGGGCCAGAGAGCCTTTCGTCTGCTGCAAGGCTACGCGGTGCAAGCCCTGAAGAATCCAGATATTGCTCAAGAAGTGCTGGTCGACCTGCAACACTCGGAACTAGCCGTGCGACGCTTGGCCCTCTGGATGCTCAAACGCACCACTGGGGAAACCAACACCTCCTATAACCCCCATCGCTTCTCGCCGCGTGGAGTGCAGGAGTGGCGCAGGCGGCTGGAACGACTGCGGCGCACTCACGCAGGCAAATAGCTTACCCTGACCAGAAGAAGCTCACTGTTTGGCAGCAAGGATGGCAATTTTTGCGCTTCGGCGTGCAAATCTTGCCACTGGGATTCTGCCAGGCCAACAGCCCCCCTCCCACGCAGAGTCCCAAGCCTCGATTGCACAAAGACTTGGCTCCTCCAGAGGTGCTTTTTCTTCGGTGGCATAGGAGTTGCACCTTTCCGGCTGTCCCTTTTTGCACGAGGAGCACGAACGATGCAGCCGTTGGGTTTTTTGCTGTCTTCGCAAGCAGCCGGGCTGTTGGGGCAGTTGGCCCAAGCAGGTTCCCTGGGAAGCAAGTCTTCTGCCCAGCCTGTCTCGGGTTCCAGTGGTCTTTCGGCCCAGGCGGATCTGTTGGCCCGATACGACTTGCGCCAGATCACCCCTCGGGAGTTTTCCCAACTGATTGAGCAGTTGCACCAGCGTGGCTTGATCTCCCGAGAAGAAAGGGAGCTGTTATGGCAACTTCGCTTGCAGCTAGACGCTCAAGGCGTAGGAGCAGACGAACCCCTGGATCTGGTCCAGTGGCTCAAAGACCAACTGCGTCAAGCGGTGCGCAAGCAAACTTCACCATGGGAAGACCATCCCCAGCTTGCCCAACGAGTCCAGCAGCTTCAGGCCCAACTGAGTTGGGTCCAAAAGTTCCAACTTTTGCGTCAACAAAGTTCCCAGCTTACCTCCTGGCTGGCCTGAGAGGCGTCATCCTTCAGGCGCCTGCGTCCTTTGCTAAAGGCAGCAGCAGGGAACTTGCCCGTGTGGGAAAAAACATGCCTCGGTTTCATCCCCGGACACAAAAGTTCCCACGGCAACCAGGGGGGCATCGGAGATCGTTGGTACTCTCCGCTGCGGACGCAAACCCGTAGGCGGAGCCTATCTCCAGCGTTCACGGCCGGGTGCAAGTTGTCAACAAGCCTCCGGCCTTTTGGGGTTTTGTTGAGACCCTGGGATGGCCTGGGGTGGTTGCAAAATCCGAAGGTTTGAGCCATCTTGCAAGGCGTCCGGTTCAGGAAGTTTGTTTCCCCCTGCTGCGGCGAGGGATTGTTCGGATGCCCAAAGTGCTGTGCACTTCCGCGTTGCTTTGGGACGGCAAGGCTCCGTGTTTGCAGATGCTCCGCCAGGCGGGGTTTGAAATCGTTCAGCCCCACCCGCAGGACGATCTGAACGACCCTCAAGTCCTGCGACGCTGGGTCCAGCAAGTGGAAGCCGTTCTGGCGAGCGTGGAACCTTACACCCAAGAGGTGATGGAAGGCACCCCTCTTCGGGTCATTGCCCGATTGGGAGTGGGATACGACGCCATTGACCTTCAGGCGGCCACCCGGCTGGGCGTGGTGGTCACCATCACCCCGGGCACCAACGAACACTCGGTGGCCGAGACCACTTTGGCGTTGATCTTGGGCGTGCTGCGAGGTTTGCCGGGCCGATACAAACAGATTCAACGGGGTCAGTGGGTTCGGGAGCCCTTACCTCGGCTGGCCGGAAAAACCGTCGGGCTGATCGGTTTGGGAAGAATCGGCAAAGCCGTGGCTTGGCGTTGTCGGGCCCTGCAAACCCAAGTGTTGGCTTATGACCCTTGGGCCGATGCCCAATGGGCCCAAGAGCACCAGGTTCGGTTGTGCTCCAGCTTGGAAGAGCTGCTGCGGCACTCCGACATCGTCAGCCTTCACTGCCCCGCCACCGAAGAAACCCAACACCTGATCAACCGCCAGAGTTTGGCCCTGATGAAACCCGGTGCCGTGCTCATCAACACCGCCCGAGGCTCTCTGGTGGACGAGCAGGCGTTGATCGAGGCTTTGCGAAGCGGACACTTGGGCGGAGCCGGGCTGGATGTATTTGAACAAGAACCCCTGCCCACCGATTCTCCTTTGCTGGAAATGGACAATGTGTTGCTGCTGCCCCATGTGGCCGGACTGGACCAGGAGAGCGTGCGCGACATGGCCAACTTGGCTGCCCAGTGTGTGATTGACCTTTACGAAGGTCGCTGGCCCGAGCACTGTGTGGTCAACCGCGATTTGGGCCCAGGATGGAAATGGCAGCGGTGATTTTTACGGAGCAGGCGCCCCCTCCCGGTAAAGCCTCTGGGCCCAACGACGCACCAACTCCTCGTCCACTTTCAACACGGCACGATCGTAAGTCATCAGCCCGTTGACTTCCGTCTCCACATCGGTCAACTGCGTGTAAACCGCCGCAGCCAGTCCCCGGGAGACCAACGGGAGGAGCCTCTGCATCAGTTGATCAAAGTGGCGCTGTAGCTCCTCTTGGGAGTGGTAGGTGCGATAGCCCCAGTTTCGCTTTTGGGTCCAAAGATGTCCTGGCACCGGCCACCCCAGCCCGCCAAACTCGCCCAACACCACGGCCCTTCGGGACTCCAGCGGCGGCATGGCCGGTCCCGGATAGGCATGTATGTCCAACACATGCCCCGTGCCCCGATCGGTCCACCCACTGGCGGAATTGACCAGTCGGGTTGGGTCGTACTGTTGGAGCCAACGGGTAATGCCGGCTGTGTCAAACTGTCCCCAACCTTCGTTGAACGGAACCCACATCACCACACAAGGGTGGTTGTAGAGGGCATCCACCACGGCTTGAAGCTCTTGGCGGAAGTTTTGGGCCGATTCAGGAGAGCGTTTCAGGTCCGGGTCGCGGCGTCCAATGTGGCGATCTCCATTGGGCATATCCTGCCAGACTAAAATCCCCAAGCGATCACAGTGATAGTACCACCGCTGGGGTTCCACCTTGACATGCTTGCGGATCATGTTCATGCCCAGCCGTTTGACTACCTGCAGATCATAAAGCATGGCCTGATCGCTGGGCGGGGTATAGAGTCCCTCGGGCCACCAGCCCTGGTCCAGAGGGCCGAACTGGAAAAGCGGCTTGCCGTTGAGCCCCAGACGCAATCGCCCCTGGGAGTCCCGGACCAAGCCCACTTGACGCATACCAAAGTAGCTTTCCACCTGGTCCACCACTTGGGCTTGGGCATTAAGCAGGGTGACTTTCAAGTCGTAGAGAAAGGGGTCTTCAGGCGACCACAACCTGGGATGCGGGATGGACACTCGCAGGGGTTTGCCGGGCCAGGTGATGCCTTGGGCCACCACTTGGTCCTGTTGCAGCACTTGCACTTGCACCGTGCAGTGTTGTCCCTGATGGACCAAGGCGATCACCTCTACGGATTTTTCTGGCACTTTGGGAGTGATCTTCAAGCGGCGGATGAATTGGGGGGGGACTTGTTCCAGCCATACGGTTTGCCAGATCCCGCTGACGGCGGTGTACCAGATTCCTCGGGGGCGGAGAGTTTGCTTGCCTCGGGGTTGGTAGCCGGAGTCGGTGGGGTCCCAAACCCGTACCACCAACTCGTGCTCCTGCCGGTTGCCCAAGGCCTCGGTGATGTCCATCCAAAAGGGGTCATAGCCGCCCCGATGCTTGCCCACCTGGTGGCCGTTGACCCAAACCTGCGCTTCCCAGTCCACGGCCCCAAAGTGCAGCAGAACCCGATGGCCGGGGCGCTTTTGCAGGGAAAAGCTTCGGCGATACCACAGCACCTGATCCGGACGCACCGCCAGCCCTAAACCTGATAGCCGAGACTCCACTGCAAAGGGGACCAGCACCCGATGGGGAAACCTTTTGGGACGAGGGCCTTGGCGCGAAGTGATGGCCAGTTCCCACAGACCATTGAGGTTCTGCCACCTGGCGCGGCGCATTTGAGGTCGGGGGTATTCGGTCCAAGTCTGATCTGGTTGGAGCCGGGCTCCCCAGCGAGTCAGCAAAGGCCCTGGGGCCGGTCTCCAGGCTTCTTGGGCACAGGAGTCCCAACTCCCAGCCGACAACACCCCCAAGGCCACCCATGCTGCCCCCAACCACTGCCACGCAACCCGGTGCATCCGCTGCTCCCTCTTTGGTGGAAAAAACAAGACACCCAAAACGCTTTTTCCAGAGTAAACCGCCAGAGAAGAAAATCCAACCAGCCTATCCCCGGCACACCCTTCGCGCACCAAACATCCCATGCGTCCCAGTGGCTCCGGAACCTGGCCCGGGGATGAGAATCAACCTAAGAATCAGCCGCCTATTTGTCCTTACGATGGCGGATCTTGGAGCGCATGCGCCGTTTTTTGCGCCCGATTTTGCGACGACCCTTTCCGCGTTTCTTGACTCCCACGCGAGTTCTCCTTCTTCAAATTCTGGTGAAAAAGGTGGGTCTGCTAGATTCTGGACCACAACCCCGAAGGCGTCAAGTCGCACGCCAAGACGGCTCCTGGCAAGACTTCGGAATGCAAGCCGTTCTGGGTGAGTTTTCTTCAGCACCCGGTAGCTTACAATAAAGGCTCTCCCTAGGACGCGTTTGTCGGAGTTGGTCCGGCCAAGAGGCTTTTCCAATTTAGAGGGAGGTCGGCATGAGCCCCACTTCAGCCCCTCGGGTGTTGGTCCTGGGAGCCCACCCAGACGATGCGGAGTTTCACGCAGGAGGTTACTTGACTCTGGCCCGACAACATGGCTTTGAGGTGATGGTGGTTTCCGTCACGGACGGCTCCAGTGGTCATCATCGCACCTGGGGGGCAGAGCTTGCCCGACGCAGAGCCCGCGAGGCCCAAGCCGCCGCAGCGATTATTGGCGCAAAGTGCCAAGTGTGGGAATTTCCCGACGGCCGACTGGAACCCTCGCTTGAGCTTCGGGAGCGGATCATTCGCACGCTGCGCTCCTTCCGTCCCGACCTGGTCCTGACCCATCGTCCGGTGGACTACCACCCTGACCATCGGGCCGTAGGCCAGGCGGTGCAGGATGCTTCCTACATGGTCACGGTTCCTGCGGTGTGTGCGGAGGTGCCTGCCTTGAGACGCGATCCAGTGGTTGCCTACATGTACGATCCTTTCACCCGACCGGTGCCCTTGCAGCCGGATGTGGTGGTGGACATCACGGCCGTGTTGGACACCGTGGTGCGGATGCTTGCCTGCCACGAGTCGCAGGTGTTTGAGTGGCTTCCTTACAACCAGCGTGTGGAGGATCAGGTGCCTTCGGACCCCGAAGGACGCCTGGAGTGGTTGCGTCGCTGGTATCAGAGCCGACCGGAGGAAGTGGCCCGACGGTATCGCTCCCTGCTAGAGAAGCTCTATGGTCCCGGGGGAGCAGAAGTCCGGTATGCTGAAGCGTTTGAAGTGAGTCAATACGCCGCGCCTCTGGAGGAGTCGCTACGCAGGCGGCTGTTTCCGATGGTTCCGTGGCAGGGGGGTTCCCAGTTCTAGCCCTCGTCAGCTTAGGCCCTCAGGGGGTATAATCCACTGAAGAACCACCCTCCGCCTCTGCCCGCCTCAAGGTCGTCAGCCATGTCGGGCAAGCAGTTTTCTACGATTGAACAAGCCGTGGAGGCGATCCGACAGGGTCGCGTGGTGATCGTCGTGGACGCCGAAGACCGCGAAAACGAGGGTGACTTCGTCTGCGCGGCGGAAAAGATCACTTGCGAGACGCTCAACTTCATGCTCACGGGCCGGGGGCAGTTGTGCATGTCCATCTTGCCCGATGTGGCCGCCCGACTGGAACTGACCCCTATGGTTCAAACCAACACCGCTCCGCTGCGCACCAGCTTCACCGTGCCGGTGGATCATCGCTCGGTGCGTACCGGCATCACCGTGCCGGAGCGAACCAAAACCATCAAGGCCATCTTGGATCCCAACAGCAAGCCGTCGGACTTCGTGCGTCCAGGGCACTTGTTTCCCATTGTGGCCAAAGAGGGGGGGGTGCTGCGTCGGGCCGGACACACCGAAGCGGCCGTTGATCTGGCCCGGATGGCCGGACTCAAGCCCGCTGGGGTGCTGTGCGAGATTTTGGACCCTTCGGGGAATCGGGCCAATCGCGACTATCTGTTCCAACTGGCCCAAAAACACAACTTGCCCATCATCTCCATTGAACAACTGATCCGCTACCGCCGCACTCGGGAAAAACTCGTCCACCGCCTGGCCGAAGCTCAACTACCCACCCGATACGGCATGGGCCGAATCATCATCTACGAAGTGCGCTACGAAAACCAAAATCCCATGGCCTTGGTCTTCGGCCAACTGGATCAGGTGGATGCCCCCTTGGTCCGGCTCCATTCGTCTTGCTTTACCGGAGACTTGATCAACTCCCTGCGCTGCGACTGTGGAGATCAGCTCCACATGGCCCTGGAGCAAATCAGCCAGGAGGGAGTGGGCGTGTTGGTCTATCTGCCCCAGGAGGGTCGTGGCATCGGACTGGTGGAGAAGATCAAAGCCTATCAGCTTCAGGACAACGGCTTGGACACGGTGGAAGCCAACCTGGCCTTGGGTCATCGGGCCGATATGCGGGACTATGGGATTGGGATTCAGATTCTCAAGGACTTGGGCCTGTCGCGCGTGCGACTGCTGACCAACAATCCCAAGAAAACCGATGCCTTCATCTACGGCGGATACGACCTGACCGTGGTGGACCAGATTCCCATCGTTGCTCCGAGCAACCAATATCGGGCTCAATATCTGGCCACCAAGCGCGACAAACTGGGCCACCGCTTGCCGGCCAACCTGGACTGAGAGGTACTCCGGGCAACCTGGACCCACGGGCGATGCGTGGCTTGCGACTTGCGGCGTGCGGATTGCGACGAGTGTAAACACACGCTAACTCTCGTTTCGGCGCTTGAGTGCAAGTGGGGGCGTGTTTTCTTACTTCGCCCCTTCGGAAAAAGCCGGGGCTTGTCCTCTCCCACTTGCCGTGGGCTGCTTGCCCTCCCAGCAT
>JAJRRR010000099.1 GCA_024279285.1 Planctomycetota bacterium | reverse complement strand
GTTGTGTTCCAACACGGCCACCAAGGCTTCGGCCAGCAGCACATCGTGATAGTTGGCATAGTAGTCCACAAAGTAGAGCACCTTGCGACCGGAACGGCGAGAAGGTCGGGTCAGTCGGCGTCGTTGGGCCCGTTTCAAAAAAGTCCCCGAAGCAAAACGAGGAAGTTTGCGTCCTTGGGCCAGGCCGAAAAGTTTTTCCAACACCCAGCGGGTCCAACGACGACTCAGGGCCCAGTTGAACACCCGGGGAAACTGTGTGCCCAGCTTTCCCACCAAGTCCAGTCGGGTCATGAGCCACTGAGCCCCTCGCAGGCCGTTGACCTGCACATAGGCGGCTTTGGCTTCAATCATCAGCCGAGGGATGTCCACCTCGGCAGGACACTCCAGGCGGCACATCTGACAGTTGACGCACAAGTCGGCCACTTGTTTGAACTCCTCGGAGGCCATCACTTCGGGGGGCAATTGGCCGGTGAGTACGGCTCGCATCAGCGTGGCTTTGGCCCGAGGCGAGGCTTCCTCGGCCGGAGCAAAACGAAAAATGGGACACATGCGCCAGGGACGGCTTTGCACCCGACAGGCTGCACAACCGTTGCACCGCCGGGCCTCCTCAAACATCTGCGGCAAGGACCAGCTTAACTGAGGGCGCAACTCCACTGGTTCAGGAGCCGTCGGAGAACTGTCCACCTGCAAGCACTCTTTGCGCAACAGGTCCACGGCAGGGGATTGGGTGGGTCCGATCACTTTACCGGGGTTGAGGATGTTTTGGGGATCCAGTAGTCGCTTGAGCCGCTCCATGACCTCATAAAGCGGTCCATACTGCCGTTGCACAAACTGCGTGCGACTCAGCCCGTCTCCATGCTCTCCGCTGATCGTACCCCCGACGCGGAGGACCTCTTCGTAGAGGGCTTGGGCCAGTTGTTGCATGCGGCGATGATCTTGAGGGTCGGCCAGATCAAAAAAGGGTCGCAAGTGCAATTGTCCTTGGGCCACATGGCCAAACAGCGAGGCGACGGTTTGCGTGCGTTTGAGCACTTGTTGCAATCGGGCCAAGAACTGCGGCAACTCCTGGGGTGGAACTGCCACATCTTCCACCACTGGCACAGCACGCTGAGTGGTGCGAATGCGATAAAGCGTGGGCACCACCCGCAACGCCAAGTCCCAAAACAGTTCCACTTCCTCGGGGTCCAAGGCCAGGCGGATTTGCCGTGCCCGAGCCCGACGCCCACGCAAGCGATCGGCGGCCAGGTGCAGTCCGTCGCGGACCACTTGGGCCGAGTCGTCTTGGAACTCCACCAGGAGCATGGCTTCAGCCGCTTGGGGCACCAGACCCAGGTAGCGAGGGTCGGTTTCTCGGGCCAGGGTCAGATGGCGGCGATCCATCAGATCACAAGCCGAAGGGTTCAACCCCAGCAGCCCCAGTCCGGCCACCGTGGCCTCCTCCAGCGAATCAAAAAATGCCAACAACACTCCCCGATGACGCACCACCGGCACTGTGCGCAGCTTAATCTGGGTAAAAAGGCCCAAGGTCCCCTCTGAGCCTACGAACAACTGCGGCAAGCGCAGCTCCCCTTGTTCCAGCACTCCTTGGAGCAGATAGCCGCAACTGTTGACCAGCGTTTTGGGCTGATGGCGGGCGATCAAGGGAGCGTTTTGCTCCAGCAGGGGGAGTAGAGTTCGGGCCAGGCGGTCCAGAGGATCGGGCAACTGGCATCGCCGCACTTGGTCCACACTGACCCGGCGAAGCGGCACCACTTCTCCAGAGGCCAGCACCACCTCCAGCTCCAACACATGTTGGCGCATGTCGCGGTGTTGGAGCCAATGACTTCCCGAGCCATTGACCGCCACAGCCCCGCCGACGGTGCCCACGCGGGCGTTGGCTGGATCAGGACCGATGCGACGCCCCAGTGGAGCCAAGTGTTGATTGAGCCGATGGAGCACCACCCCTGGTTGAACCAAAACCCAGTCTTCCCCCGTGGCCAGCACCCGACGCAGATAGCGAGAAAAGTCCAGCACGATTCCCCAGCCCAAGCATCCTCCGGCCAGTCCGGTGCCTGCGCCTCGGGCATGCAGGGGCAAGCCATGTTCCGAGGCGTATTGCACACAGGCCACCACATCCTCCCGCGAACGCGGAAGCACTACAGCTAACGGGCGGACCTGGTACACGCTGGCATCGGCTGCGTAAAGCTGCAAGCTGACCTCATCGCAGCGCACCTGCCCACTGACGATCCCCCGAAGATCCTCCTGGATGCGCTGGCTTTGAGGGTCCATAGGCAAACTTGGGGAAATGTCGGCACGCCAAGGGGTGGAGCCGTGGGTTCAACTTTGCCTGGCCGGGGCGGGAGAGGATTGGCTCTCTCGGGCCAAACGCTGGCGGTGACGCTCGTGCACCTCCAGGTCAAACCCTGCGTATTGGTCCAGGTTGCGCACGCCCCGATACTCCGCACGACACCGATAACAGGTCAGCACATCTCCAAAGGTCAAGTATAGCACCAAATCCAAGGCCGCCGTGCCAAACAGGATGGCAAAAGTTGCCACCACTTGACGCCAATACCAAGTCACGCAACTGGCCGCAAAGCCCAAAACAACAATCCACAGGCCCAACTTCTGAGGAAAGTCCTTGCGCACATACAAATCATCACTAGGACAGAGCAAACAGTGGCGAATGCTCTGCTGTTGAACATCCTCGGCCCGATAGGCCACCTCCAGCCCACACTCCAAGCACCGCAGCGTCCCTCCCTGGGGCTGGAGAGCGTGCCGATTGGGCTTCTGGCAACGAGGGCACTGGTAGTGGACTTCCATGGGTGGCATCTCCCCCGAGGGCTATAGGGCCATGATACACGCTGCCCACTCCAGGCACAGGGGCCTTCTCTTGGGAGCTTTTCCAAAAGGGACAGGGGTTTGATTTGCGTTGGAAAAGCCAAATTTTTACAATGGAAGTCCTTCAGAAAGCTGGTCAGTTCAGCCCAACAGGGGCACGGAGCACTTTGGGAGGGAGCGATCACGAGCAGGGGTGTCTGAGGGCCAAACCCGTTTTCCTCCACAGGGGGTGTTCCAATGCCGATCCGTGTGGTGTGCCGGTCTTGTCAGAGTGTATTTCATGTGAAGGATCATCTGGCCGGTCGTCGTGGAAAGTGCCCACGCTGCGGAAATGTGGTTCAGGTGCCTCAGGCCAAGGGGAGTTCTCAGGCCAAATCGGCTTCCAAAGGTTCTGCAACAAGCAAGCCAGCGGCGGCAGGACTCTATAGCGCGCTGGACGAGCTGGAGGAGGAGCAACTAGGTCCGCAAACCGGACCTGCTTCTCCCGGATCAGCAACCGCCTTGGGCCCTCAAGCTACGGCCGCTCCAGGTCAAATGGGGCCCATGATGCCCCAGGGGATGCCGGGTCAGATGGGTCCTGTGCCCGCGGGGATGATGCAACTGGGCATGACGCCTCCGGCCCAGTCCGCAAGTTCCGGCACGCCGATCTGGGTGTGGTTTGCCTTGGGCGGAGGTGTGTTGGCCGGGTTGATCGTGTTGGTGGCCATGATCGCTTTGTCGTTGAGTAGTTCAGGTCCGCAGCAAGCCCAGTCGTCCTCCCCGCCACCCACTCCGGCGGCCACCCCCTCAGTAGGTCCAACTCCTACCCCCGGTCCCGCCTCCGCAACTCCTTCTGGTCCTCAGTCTCAGCCTGAGCCTGCTTCCACCACTCCCCCGGGCGGCCAACCCTCTACGCCCGTAAGCTCCGGTGGCAACGAGCCTCAACTGCCCCCCAACGCCACCGTCTCCCAGATGTTGGAGTTTGTCCGGCCGGGAATTGTCAAAATTGAAGTGTTTGACAACTCCAACGAAGTCGTTGGACTGGGTTCCGGATTCATCATTGATGCCAAAGGCTATGTGGCCACCAACTACCATGTGACCGAAGTGGCGGTGAAAGCCGATGCAGTGTTTTCCGATGGCAAACGGGTGCCGATCAAGGGCTATGTGGCCCTGTGGCCCGAAGCCGACCTGGCCGTGGTCCAACTGGAGCGCATGCCCCCGGACGCACGGCCCCTGAAACTAGCCTCGGACGAAGACCCCAAAGTGGGAAGCGATGTGTTCGCCATCGGGCACCCCCATTCCTATGAGTTTCGTGTGACCCGAGGGATCGTCAACAGCGTCACCGACACCAGTCGCTTGCCCAAAAGCGCCCAGCGGTTCCTCAAAGGGCGTTACAAGAATGTTCCCAACCATCGGTGGATCATGCATGATGCGGACACTTTTCCGGGCAACAGCGGCGGCCCCTTGCTGAACCGCAAAGGGGAAGTCATCGGCATCAACACCTGGATCAACAAGGAAATCCATGCGGCGTTTGCCATTCATGTGAAGTTCTTGCGGCAGACTTTGCAGCAGAAACGGCTGGCCCAGGTGGAACCGTTGAAAAAATACCGCCGCAGCAAAGAAGATGTCACCCATCTGGTCGACACGGATGAAATCAAACAGGAAGTGATTGATCGTTTGATCAAACAGGCCGAGGAGTTCCAGTGGGATCCCAAGTCCCCGGATGACTACGAAGTGCTCCAAGAGTTGGCTGCTGTGACCACGGTGATGTTTGTGCTGATAGATCTGCGCAAAGTGCCCCGAGAAACCCGAAAGCAGTTCCGCGAGTTGATCAAGTACATTCAGGAAAAGATCTCCGCACGGAAATGGAAAAAAGAAAATCGGCGCAATGTGTGTAAAGAGGCGAAATCCCGATTCGCGCTGCTTCAGGAAGAGGGGTTCTTCTGCTTCCTGCGGGTGATTCGGGTCAGCAGTGAGCAGGGTCGGTATCGCTGGGACTGTGAGGTGCAAGGGGGCAAGGAGCGGGTGATTGTCGTTTCGGACAAGTCCCCTCGCCCCGGCGACCATGTGCTGGTGATGGGCATCGTGGTCGGCCACCGCATTGTTCAGTTCTCCGACGGGAGGCGTACCATCATTCCTGTGGTGCTGGCCGGCACGGCGTTTGTAGGCGAATAGCCCCCCAAAAACCTGTCCCAAGCGGCTTCTGAGAGCGTAGGCTTGGAAGCCGGAGGGTGGTATATTGACCGCACTCCGAGCGTCCCTCTTAGGAGAAAGGGTTCCTTATGCCTCCGCGTCGTTGGATTCTCCTGGATTGCTCTCAAGATGTGCAAGCCGAGCCGTTGGAGCTATCCGGGCAGGAGTTGGCCCAAGCTGCCGCGGTTCCTTTGCAGCGCAGTGGAGTTCGGTGGAGGAGGCTCTACGGGGGACGACGCGATGGAGTCCAGATGTTGGAATTGCACACCGAAGCCCTGAGTTTGATCCTCATTCCCACTCGAGGACTGGGCATCTGGAAAGCCTGGACCGATCAGGTGCGATTGCAGTGGCAAAGCCCGGTGCCGGATGGCCCGGTGCATCCCCAATGGGTTCCCCTGTGGGAACCTTCAGGCATCGGGTGGCTAGAGGGCTTTGATGAGCTGCTGGTGCGCTGCGGGATGCACAGCATGGGAGCCCCGGTTTGGGACGATCAGGGCCGGGTGCTCTTTCCTCTGCACGGCACTCTGGCCAACTTGCCTGCCCAGTACCTGGAGCTGATGGCTGATGAACAGGGTCTGACGGTGTTGGGCCAAGTAAGTCAAGGACGGTTGTTTGGACCCAAGCTTCAACTCCATTCCCGACTGTTTCTCCCCTGGAACTCGCCTTGTTTTCGTCTCCAGGACCGAGTGACCAACTGTTCAGCTCAAGCAGAAGGGATGCAGATGCTCTATCACATCAACCTGGGCCGGCCGTGGTTGGCCCCAGGTGCGGAAGTCCTGGTGGCTTTTGAACAGATGGCTCCTCGGGACGCTCGGGCAGCCGAAGGGCTACAGAGTTGGAACCGCATTGGCCCTCCCGAGCCGGGCTTTGCCGAGCAGGTGTACTTTTTCCATCCGGCCACGGACCCCGAGGGCTGGGGACGAGCTCTGCTTTGCGATCCCCAACGCCACACCGCCATGGAAGTGGCTTTTCGCACCGCAGGGCTGCCTTGGTTCGTGCTGTGGAAAAATCAACAGCCGGAGCAGGACGGGTATGTGGTTGGCCTGGAACCGGCCACCGGGTTCCCCAACCCTCGTCCCTTTGAACAAGCCCAAGGACGCGTAGTGGAGCTTCCTCCCGGAGAAAGCCACCAGATGGAGCTAGAGGTGCGGGTGCACCAAAGCGCCGAAGAAGTCCAACAAGCCGCCCAGCAAATCCAGGCCCTTCACCAGCAGGGAGCCGGGGTGATTCAGCCCCAACCCCTTCCTCAATGGAGCCCCAGCTAAGAGGGAAACCTGGGGTTCGTCTTGGCAAAGTGGCTTGGGCAGCTTAGAACAGGCTCCAGAGGGTGTGTTGCTTCTTCCTGGCCCCTTACCAACAGCGGCTATGAACCAACAAAATCCTTCTACTTCCGAAGTGGTGCGGTGGCAGGAGAATGTGCTGGACAATGTGCCGGTCAAGCGGCTCCAGCATCGGGGATTGACCATCGAGGGATATTCCCGGGCCGCCGTGCAAACTTACTGGCGGGTGCCGGAGCTGAAGTTGGGTTTTGATTTTGGGGCCCAACCGTGGTCGTTTATGGGCACGCCCAACTGGTTCATCTCGCATGCTCACCTGGACCACTTGATCGCCCTGCCAGTGTATGTGGCCCGGCGACGCATGATGAAAATGGAACCCCCCACAATCTACTTGCACGAACAAATTGTGGAACCGGTTCAACGACTGTTGAACATCTGCCGACGCCTGGACCGAGGGGGATTGCCTTGCCGCCTGGTGGGTCTGCGGCCTGGACAGGAAGTGGAACTGTCGCGTGAAATCATCGTCACCGTCTCTGCCACCGATCATCATGTTCCCTCGTTGGGATTTGTGGTCTGGAACCGCCGCAAAAAACTCAAGCCTGAGTACCACCACTTGCGTGGGGATCAGATTCGGGACCTGCGTCTCTCGGGGGTGGAGGTTACCTACGAGGTGCGCGTGCCTCTGGTGGCTTACACCGGCGACACCTCCCCCCAAGGACTGGACAACTGCCCGGCTATGTTTGAAGCCCAAATCCTCATTCTGGAAGTGACTTTCGTGGCCCCCTATCATCAAAGAGAAAAAATCCACAAGTTCGGCCACATGCACCTGGAGGACCTGCTTCAGCGTCGGGATCGCTTCCGCAACGAAGTGATCATCGCTTCGCATTTCAGCACCCGATATCATCCTAACCAGATTCAACGCCTGGTTCGCAAAGCCACGCCGGATATGCTGGACGGACGATTGAAACTTTGGATTTAGAATCACTTCTACCCCTGTTCCCAAAACTCAGAAGTTTCAGACAAACGCAGGTCTTTGAGTTTTTGAAAATTTTTACAACATCCAAGCGTTCCGAGATATAATGACTAAAAAGTAGTTTTTCTCTCCTGAAGCCTCACACTGAAGGAGGCCGCGTATGCAACACGAAAAGTGGCAGTGTCCCAAGTGTGGCAATTTAGAGTTCCAAACGGATGAGTTTCGTGCCACCGGGGGAACTTTGGCCAAGTTGTTTGATGTTCAGAACAAGCGTTTCACAACAGTCTCGTGCACGCGGTGTGGTTATACGGAGCTGTATCGGGCCGAGTCGTCCATGCTGGGCAACCTGTTTGATCTTTTCATAGGGGGCTAGCTTCCCGAAGGACCAGCACGGGACAGGGGGCCAGTCGCACGGTACGCTCGGCCACCGAGCCGATCAACAGGCGCTTCAGCCCCGTGGCCCCGTGTGAGGGCATCACAATCAATTCCGCTCGGATTTCTTCGGCATAGTCGGTGATCTCCCGCCCTGGATCGCCGAAGCGCACCACCGGATGCACGCCTTGATAGCGCGGCTCCTGAAGGCGATTGCGTAAGGCTTGCTCGGCGTGGCGTTGTCGGGCAGGCTCGTCAATCGCAGTCCACAACACCCCCGGAGCCGCTGGCTCCAAAATGGGCAACACATGAAGCACATGCACCGCTTCTGGACCCACAGCCAATTCCAGAGCCACATCCAGCGCCCGAAACGACTCCTCAGAAAAATCCGTGGGTACAATCACTTTGTGTTTGGGCAACCAGGACATTGAAAACTCTCCCCTTGGAAAACGCCTCCGACCCTACAGATCTCTCAGCAAATTTTTACACCAAGGATAAGCATAGCAGGACTTCGCAGATTCTGGAAAATCTTTTGATTTCTCCAGCTACATATCAGGACAACCTGCATTGGCTCTGCATGGATAGTTTTGACATGAGCGGAAGAAAACGGAATGGGATGAAGTTCAAGATATGATCATTTTCAAGTTGAAATGAAAGATAAGACTGTAAAGACTTTAGCAGTCAATCTGCATCTTCGGTGTCGCCTGTGTCAATATCTGGAGGAGCTTTCAAATGTTCCTCCACCTCCACCGGAGGCAGGGTCAGCACTTTATAAAGAGAAAATCCCACCAGGGCTAACACTGTACCCATGGATACCAACATGATGAGCCAACCGGACAGCGTCAAAGTCATGGTCTCAACTCTCCCAGATGACAAAGCCGAGGAATAAAGGAACCTTGCATTGGAGAAACCAAAAAAACATATCAAAGGAACCAGAGAAATTCGTGGTCTGCCTTTTCTTTTCTGCGAAAAACCTCACTGGTATTGGATTCTGCCTTGGCGTTCCCAACGACGGCCGGCTATGTGGACCATGACCAACAGGAACACAAACACGGCCAACATGAACAACACTGAACCGAACACCACAGGATCGTTCCAAATTTGTTTGGCATATTGAGGACCTTGTTGCCAGACGATGCCCAGGAATATCACCAGCAGGTACACAGGAGCGATGTACTTCAAATTCCATTGGACGATCCGGGGCACGCGGATATGGGCTCCCTGGTGCAGTTCCTGTTCGCCGCGCTGGATGCCAAAGATCCACCCATAGAGGAATGTCTGAAACATGGCCAAGATGAAGATCAACATGGTTCCGGACCAAAAGTCAAATTGATCCAACGCTTTGGTCCCCCCTGAGAAGTACAACACATAGCCACATCCCAAGGCCGTAATCAGCCCCAAGATGGTGGCCGAAGCATGCCGCCGCAAACCAAACCCTTCTTCCAAAAAAGCAATCACCGGCTGAAGCATGGAAAGACTGCTGGTGATGGCGGCCAAAAAGAGCATGAAGAACCACAAGAAGCCAAAGAGCCATCCGGCCGGCATTTGAGCAAACACATTGGGCAATGCTAAAAATCCCAGATTGAAAGTGCTTCCGGCGTAGTCCTTCAACGCCATGCCGAAGAAGACAAAAGCCGCCGGAATGGTGATCAGTCCGCCCAAGCAAACCTCAAAAAACTCGTTCATGCTGCTGGCAGTCAATCCGCTGAGGGCCACATCGTCATCCCGCCGCAAGTAGCTCGCGTAATTGATGATGATGCCAAATCCCACAGAAAGGCTAAAGAAAATTTGTCCGGAAGCTGCCAACCAAGTGCCTGGATCCAGGAGTTTTTCAGGTTGAGGATTCCACATGAATCCCAGTCCGGCCAGGACGGTTTGCTCGGGCTTGCCCGGAGGTGGATCCAGGGTCAGTACCCGAACCAACACACACAAGGCACACACCACCATCAACGGCATGGCCACTTTGCAGAAGCTTTCAATCCCTTTGCTCACCCCCCGGTAGATCAACACGAAGTTAAGCACGAAAGCCACCATAACCATCCAGAGTAGCTCTCTGCCGCCAGCGGCGAACACCGCCCCATGTTCCTTGCTGCCAACATAGCGAGAGAAGAATTCGCGAAAGACCTGGGCATCGTCTTTCACTTGCTGGGGATCCAGGCCCAATTGCTCGCGCAACGCCGCCACATCGGTCATGTATCCACTCAGATAGTGCCATGCATAGCCCAGGCACCAAGCTTCAATCTGGACATAGTACATGTAGATCAGCAGCGGAATGGCCAGAGCCACGGCCCCAAAGTACTTGGCCGCCCGATGGGGCCAGATGGCCGTAAAGATACCCGGGGAGGAGTTGAACCCTCGCCGCCCTCCATAGCGGCCCATGGTCCACTCCGCCCAACACAGCGGAATGCCCAGGATCAGGAGCGAGATGAAGTAAGGGAGCATGAAAGCCCCACCACCGTTTTGAGCGGCATTGCCGGGGAACCGCAAGAAGTTTCCCAATCCTACGGCCGAACCAGCTACGGCCAAAATCACCCCCAGCCGCGATGCCCAATGTTCCCCTGAATGCTGCGCATTTGCCATGCTAGCTCTCCCGCGGTAGCAAGAACCCCTCCTGAAGAGTGGCGCACACTGTGTCAGGTTATATCGCAGCAAGGCTTTTTGTGTCAACAATTTATGGAAAAAGAGCGGGCGAGGAGGATAATTTTTGCAAATTGGATTGACTTAATTTCCTAATTGGCTACCATAAAGGTGCATTCCAACCACTTTCCCCTTGCACGCTACAGACTCATGGTTCCAACCCAGCCAAGCTTGAGCCCTACCGATCGGACGCTGCTGCGGCAGTTGCGTCGTGGTCCGCAGCGGGCCGAGGAGTTGGCTCGGCACTTGGGCGTGACGGCCTCTGCGGTGCGGGCCCGACTAGCCCGCCTCGTGGCCTGCAACCTGGTCCGCCGCCAGCCGCTGCGGCGACAAGGCCCGGGACGGCCCGGGTTCTGCTACCAACTGACCGTGCAAGGGGAGCGGGCCTTGGGCAGCGCGATGCCGGAGCTGACAGCCGCTTTGTGGCAGGAACTGCGACGCAGCTCTCCGTTGCGGCGCGGGATGCTGCAACGCCTGGCCCAAACTACTGCCCAGTTGCTGGCTGCCGAAGTCCACGGCCACTCCACCCAGGAGCGGCTGCATTCCTTGGTTCAATTACTCCAAGCCCGAAACATCCGCGCCCAAGTCCACGCCCACCCCGAAACCGACTTACCCGTGCTGACCATGCACGATTGCCCCTACGCCGCATTGGCTCAACAGGACCGCAGCATTTGTGCTATGGAACGGATGGCTTTGGCCCAAGTGGTTCAAGCCCCGTTGCGGCTGGCCCAATGCCGCTTCCACCAAGGAGAAGTGTGCCAGTTCCAAGCCGGTTCCTAAAGGGCTATACTGGCAGTTTCCTGGGGTCCGAAGTGGCAAGTGGCACTTGACAAAAGGAAGTACAGAGATGAACCAACCCTTGCCCTGGATTGAAGGTCGGTTTGAGGACAATGTGATCCTGACCACCTTGGAGCAGGCGATCAATTGGGCCCGACAATCTAGCCTGTGGCCGCTGACCTTTGGACTAGCCTGTTGCGCCATTGAGATGATGGCCACAGCGGCCAATCGGGGGGACATGGACCGTTTTGGAGCTGGAGCGATGCGAGCCACGCCACGCCAAGCCGACTTGATGATCGTGGCAGGCACCGTCACCCACAAAATGGCCAGCCGCGTGCGACGACTCTATAACCTCATGCCTGAACCCAAATTCGTCATCGCCATGGGAGCTTGCACCGTGGGCGGAGGACCGTATTTCAAGTGGGGCTATCATGTGGTCAAAGGCGTGGACCTGGTCGTGCCGGTGGATGTGTATGTGCCGGGTTGCCCACCCCGTCCCGAAGCACTGCTGGAAGGACTCATGCGAATCCAGGACAAAGTCAAAGGCCATCGTATCGCTCGTCGCAAGGATGCCCCGGATCCCGGTTGGACCGGAAAAGTCCAAGACCCCAGCTTCAAAGTCGAAGACGAACTCCCCCTGCCCCATCACACCGGATTTGTGGCCGCCGAAGAACCCGAAGTGGTATTCCACCATCAAAAACTCACCGGAAAGAAATAAGTCTTCCCTTTTGCACCATGGGAAAACCAAGCGAGCCCTGCAATGACTGATGTGCTGAAAGTTGAAAACCTGCATGTTTCGGTAGATGGCAAGCCCATCCTGCGCGGCGTGGAGTTGGTCATCCGCCGCGGAGAGGTGCATGCCCTGATGGGCCCCAACGGATCGGGCAAGAGCACCTTGGGGTTTGCCATCATGGGCCACCCAGGCTACGAGGTGACCGAAGGAGCCATTTGGCTCAATGAGGTGAACTTGCTTGAGCTGGAGCC
Source organism: Planctomycetota bacterium (assembly GCA_024279285.1). Lineage (GTDB taxonomy): Bacteria > Planctomycetota > Planctomycetia > Pirellulales > S012-138 > S012-138. The sequence goes on along the minus strand of JAJRRR010000099.1, from coordinate 8,074 downwards.
GCATGAGCGGGCCCGATTGGGCCTGTTTATGGCCTTCCAGCGCCCAGTGGCCATTCCCGGGGTGCGTATGGCTGACTTTTTGCGTCTGGCCGCCAGCAACATGCGCAATCCCGATCGCCAAGAAGGCGAAGAGCTGATCCCCATGCGCCAGTTCCGCAAAGAGCTGCTGGAGAAGATGCAGCAGTTGCGCATGGACCCGGAGTTTGCCCGACGCTATGTCAACGACGGTTTTTCCGGCGGCGAGATGAAGCGGGCCGAGATTTTGCAAATGGCTATCTTGCGGCCCAAGTTCGCCATCCTGGACGAAACCGACAGCGGGCTGGATGTGGACGCCGTGCGACTGGCCAGCCAAAGCATTGCCGAAATTGGCCGCAAAGAAATGGGCCTGCTGATCATCACCCACCACGACAAGCTGCTGGAACACAATCCGCCTGACCAGGTGCATGTGATGCTTGGTGGGCGCATCGTGGAGACCGGCGGGCCGGAACTGGCCCGAGAACTGCACCAAAAGGGCTACGACCGCATTCGGGCCCAACACCCCGAAGCGGCCGAAGCCGAACGGGCCATGAGAGCTCAAACCGCACAAGCCTCCTGATTCCCCTTTCTACCGGTATGCAAGCCATGATCACCGAAACCGGAAAGAAAAAGCCCCAGACCGACATCGCTCAGGTGGAAATCAACAAGTACGATTTCCGCACCGAGGAGCGATATGTCTATAAAGCCCGAAAAGGTCTGGACGAACAGATCGTCAACCAGATCTCCGACCTGAAAGGAGAGCCGGACTGGATGCGCCAGTTCCGGCTTCGGGCACTGAAGATTTTCCAAAGCAAGCCGATTCCTCGCTGGGGCGGGAAGCTGGACGAACTGGACTTCCAAGACATCTATTACTACATCAAGCCGGCTGATCGCCAGGGACGCACTTGGGAAGAAGTCCCCGAGGAAATCAAACGCACCTTTGATCGCCTGGGCATCCCCGAGGCCGAAAGAAAGTACCTGGCCGGGGTCAAAGCCCAGTACGAAAGCGAAGTAGTGTATGGCTCCTTGCGCGAGGAGCTGGCCAAGCAAGGGGTCATCTTCCTGGACACCGACACGGCGGTCAAAGAACATCCGGACCTGGTGCGCCAGTACTTTGGCACCATCGTCCCGCCCACGGACAACAAGTTCGCCGCGCTCAACTCGGCTGTGTGGTCGGGAGGGTCGTTCATTTATGTTCCACCGGGAGTGAAGGTAGAGTACCCTCTGCAGGCTTATTTCCGCATCAACGCGGAGAGCATGGGCCAGTTTGAGCGCACGCTGATTATCGTGGACGAAGGGGCCTATGTGCACTATGTGGAAGGGTGCACTGCCCCGATGTATTCCAGCGAAAGCCTCCACTCGGCGGTGGTGGAAATCATCGTCAAGCGCGGGGCCCGATGCCGCTACACCACCATCCAGAACTGGGCCAACAACATCTATAACCTGGTCACCAAGCGCGCCGTGGCCTATCAGGACGCCACCATGGAGTGGATCGACGGCAACCTGGGCAGCCGACTCACGATGAAATATCCGGCCGTGTACATGCTGGAACCGGGCGCCCGAGGCGAAATCCTCTCCATCGCTTTTGCTTCCCGAGGTCAGCACCAGGACGCCGGGGCCAAGGTGGTTCACTGTGCTCCCTACACTTCCAGCCGGATCGTCTCCAAGAGCATTTCCAAAAACGGCGGCCGGTCCAGCTATCGGGGCCTGGTGCGCATCCAGCGTGGGGCCCATCATTCCAAAAGCAATGTGGTTTGCGACGCCCTGATCCTGGACCCCCAAAGCCGAAGCGACACTTATCCCTACATCGAAGTGGAAGAAGACGATGTGCTCATTGGACACGAAGCCAGCGTGTCCCGAATCGGCGAAGAACAACTCTTTTACCTGATGAGTCGCGGACTGACCGAGGCAGAGGCCAGCGCGATGATCGTCAACGGATTCATCGAGCCGCTGGTGCGAGAGCTGCCCATGGAATACGCCGTGGAAATGAACCGCCTGATTCAGCTTCAGATGGAAGGCTCGGTGGGCTAAGCCATGCCCCGGCCGGTCTGCCGGATTCACGCGGTTCACTTAGCTCCTTTTCCCGTGCAGCCCTTGCCGGCTTTGAAGCCGGCAAAGTTGTTTGATCCAGAACGAACCATGAGCGGAACCACAACAGCAACCACTTGGGACGCTGAAGCGTTTGAGCAGTTTCTGGCTTCGCGGCAGGAACCGCCGTGGCTTTTGGAGAAGCGCCGCGAGTGCTTTGAGCAGTTCCGGCAGATGGCCTGGCCTCGAAGCGACGAAGAAGAGTGGCGGCGGACCGACATCCGCACCTTCCACCTGGAGCGGTTTCCCCTGCCGGGACAACAACCCCCAGAGCCCAAGGAGCAATTGCCCCAACCTTTGCTGGCCCAAGGAGTGCCTCTGGCCGGACAGGTCATCACCAGCAACGCCCGGCTGATTCACTGCGATCTGGCCGACTCAGCTCAGGCCCAGCAGGTAGTCTTTGGTTCGTTGGAGCAATGGGCCGCAAAGTGTCCGGCGGTGCAGGAACACTTCGGGAAAGTGGTTTCATTGGACTATGACCGTTTTGCGGCCTTGCATGGGGCATTTTGGAACGGAGGCACAGTGCTTTATGTGCCGCCGGGGGTGAAGGTGCAAGAGGCGTTTCATGTGTACAACACGCTGGGCTCCACTCCCGGCTCGGACTTTGCCCATCTGTTGGTCGTCCTGGACCAGGGAGCCGAGGCCACCGTGCTTTTGGAAAACGCCGGTGGGGAACAAGGCGGCCTGCATTGCGGAGCCATTGAAGTGGTGGTCGGTCCCGAGGCCACCCTGCGACTGGTCAGCCTGCAAAACTGGAGCCCCAAACTGTGGCACTTTGCCCATCATCGGGCGGTGGTGCACCAGCACGGCCGACTCCAGTGGACCATCGGCGCCCTGGGAGCCCGACTGGCCAAAGTCAACCAACATGTGGCCCTTTGCGGCCAGGGAGCTTGGGCCCAGGTCAACGGAGTCATGTTCACCCAAGCCCGTCAGCATCTCTCCTACCACACGCTCCAGCACCATCAAGTGCCCGCTTGTACCAGCGACTTGCTTTACAAGGCTGCCTTGCAGGATCAGTCGCGGGTGGTGTGGCGAGGGATGATCCGCGTGGAGCCCGGTGCGGTGAAAACCAACGGCTATCAACGCAACGACAACCTGATGCTTTCCGACCAGGCTCGGGCCGATTCCATCCCTGGCTTGGAAATCGAAGCCGATGATGTAATTTGCACCCACGGGTCCACCACCGGCCATGTGGACGACGAACAGATCTTTTATGCCCAAACCCGAGGGCTAAGCCGCAAAGAAGCCACGCAAGTGATCGTCACCGGGTTTTTCCAACAGGTGTTTGACCGCATTCCGTTGCCTTCGGTGGCCGAAGCCTTGGGCGGAGCCATCCGCCGCCGCGTAAGGCACTATGCGTAGGAGGGTGTGGGGCGGTGGGTCTTGGGTTTTCTGGTGAACCCCGAGCTTCAGCAGCGGGAGGCAGCACAAGTGGTCTCGGGTCCTGGGCGAGCATGCGGCTTCAGCCGCAGGAGGGGAGATGGGGCAGTGGGGGAGTGAAGAAAGAAAAACAACCACGCCGCCACTTGCACCAAGCGCCGAACAAAGAATCAGCGCCGATCTTCATGCGCCGCAGGTCGTAAAGTCGCCAATCGGCGAGCCGCACGTCGCGCACAGAACCCCGGCAAGCCCCGAGCTTCAGCTCGGGGAGCGAATTGAGAGAAGACGCCGCCACTTGCACTCAAACGCCGAAATAAAAATCAGCGATCGCTTCCACACGCCGCAAAGCCAAAATTTGCTTTCTGGGCAGAGTTGGAGTTTCCCAGGCGTTGGGGTAGCTTAGGGGGCAAGATTGGCGCACTGAAGACGATTCAGGCCGGGGCCTTCCGGTCGGTGGTCTTTCCAAGGTGGACGAGTATGCGACGCTTGGCGATTCATTGGCAGATTCTGCTGGCCATGGTGTTGGCGGTGGCCTTGGGCGGGGTGTGCAAATGGCTTTGGGGCACCTGGGGCATGGCCCAACCACTGACCGTAGAGGCCCAACGAGTCCAACTGCTGGGCATGGAGCGGCCGGTGGGGGTGCCATCGGGACGGTTTTGGGCAGCCGATTCGCCTCAGGTGGTACTGTTGCAGTGGGAGCCTCGGCCCCAGTCCGACAAGGCCCGTTCTTTAGAGTCCCCCGGCACGCTTCGCGTGGTGGTAGGGCTGCTGAGCCCGAATGCCAATCTGGAACAGTTTCCCTGGCCAGCCCAATCCACTCCGCCGGTGCGTTATTTGCACCTGCGCACCTTGGAGGAGCTGCGTCAGCAGCAAGGGGCGCTTTATGTACTGTTTGAGCAGCATGGGCGAAGCCCTGCCCGGCGTTGGGCAGACCGGCTGCGGTTGGTGGGCCAGTTGTTCTTGCGGCTGCTGAGGATGGTTTCGGTTCCGTTGGTGTTGTTTTCGCTCATAGCGGGAGTGATGAGCCTGGGCCAGACGGCCCGATTGGGACGCATGTTCGCTCGCACTTTTCTCTACTACCTGATGACCAGTGCCTTGGCCATCACAGTGGGTCTGAGCATGGCCAACCTGCTGGCGCCAGGTCAGGATGCCCAAGTGGCCCTGGTGGACCCTCATGCTCACGAACACTTCCTCCTGCAAGGAAGCCGCTCCTTGGGAACGATTCTTTGGGAACAAGTAGAAACGCTCATTCCGGCCAACCCGTTCGCCGCGCTGGCTCAAGGAGAGTTTTTGTCCATCATCAGCTTCAGCCTGCTGGTGGGAGTGTTTGCCTTAGTTGCAGGGGGAGAAGTGGCCCAAACCGTTCGCCAAGGAGCACAGGCAGGCTTTACGGTCATGATGCGCATGACACTGGCCATCTTACGCTTGGCACCGGTGGGGGTGTTTGGACTGTTGTTTCATGTGACGGTTACCCAGGGACTGAATGTGTTTGGAGAGTTGGGCCTGTACATGCTGACGGTGTTTTTGGCCTTGTTGACGCATGCAGTGGTAGTGTTGCCGCTGGTGTTGTGGTTTCTGGCCCGACGCAACCCGTGGCACTATGCCCAGGCCCTCAGTCCGGCTTTGCTCATGGCGTTTTCTTCTTCCAGCAGCAATGCCACGCTGCCGGTGACGATGGCTGCCGCGGAGCAACGAGCCGGAGTGCCCAACCGCATCTGCTCGTTCGTTCTCCCGTTGGGAGCCACGGTGAACATGGACGGCACGGCTTTGTATGAAGTCATCGCGGTGATGTTCATCGCCAACTTGTCCGGCATTGAGCTTTCCCTGGCCCAGCAGGTCGTCGTGGCCTACACGGCCTTGATGGTCAGCATTGGAGCAGCCGGAATTCCCCATGCAGGACTGGTAATGATGGTGGTGATCCTGCAAGCGGTGGGCTTGCCGCTAGAGGCACAAGGGCTCATCATCGCCGTGGATCGCCTGCTGGACATGTGCCGCACGGTGGTCAATGTGTGGAGCGATGCCACCGGTTGTGCGGTGATTGCCCGAGCCGAAGGCGGCTAAAAGGGCCTCTGCGCGTCCTCTGCCGAGTTGGAAAAATGATTGAGCTTTTTGATCACACGGCCGACTTGGGTCTTCGGGTACAAGCCGCGACGCTTTCGGAGCTTTTTGCCGAGGCGGGCCGCGGATTGTTTCAGATCATCGTGGCCCAACTGGACACCGTACGCGCTGAGGAGCAAAAATCCTTTGCCTTGGAAGCCGAGTCATTGGAATACCTGCTGTTTGACTGGCTCAGTGAACTGCTTTATGCCTTTGACGCCCAGCGGATGCTTTTTTGCCGCTTTGAGGTTGAAGTGGAGGGCTGCCGCTTGAGTGCCCAAGCCTGGGGCGAACCCTACGATCCGGCCCGACACCCCCTGGCCCACGAGGTCAAAGCCATCACCTACCACGGCCTCCGCCTCCAACAGAGCCCAGAAGGCTACCTGGCAGAGGTGATCGTGGATATTTAGTTCCTTTTTCCACAGGCTTCGTCTTAGCATTTTGAGCGGCAAGGGTCGTCAGAATCTGTCCGCAGAAAAACTTGCACGTAGCCCGCCCATCTGTTACATTCCTTGTAATACTTTACGCTTTAAAAGGGGCAAGCCATGAAATATAAGCGATTGATTCTGCCGCTAATTGTCGTTGGTCTGGGTGGGATATTATTGGGTAGCTTTTTCTTTCCACCAGGTAAACCAGGAGCCGAACCCCCCTCTCGGGGCGGCGGTTCTTCTGGCGCTTCACCTTCGGGAGCCTCTACCCACTCTCAGAGTGCTACCCAGGTTGACCAGAAAGAGAAACAAGGAAACTCAACGAAAGCAACGACCAAAAATGCGGGGAGTACCGCCTCTTGCTTTGCCGTCCAAGCGCTTCAGCACGCGCGAAATCTCATCAAGTCCGATAGCTACGACAATTATGTTAAAGCCACCTATTTTCTTACCTGTGCTCTTACTCACGAACCACACAATATGGAAGCAGTTCGCCAATACCACCGTGTAGTCAAAAAGATCGCAGAACTGGAACGTAAGCGAGGCAACCTGGAAAGCGCTCTTTCCAGACTAGAGATGCTCAAAGAATTCCTTCATCGCCACACAGCCTATTCGTCTCCCGGGGATATTGAGGAGCTACTTCGCCTAGCCAACGAGATTGATGGACTCATTCAAAAGTGGTCAGAGCAAACTCCTCCTTCTCCTGGGATTTCACTAAGTGAGATAGAACAAAAGCTCCAGGCGTTGGAGCAATTTGCAGAAAGAGACTCTGGGGTAACATCGCAAGGCATCCAGGAAAGAATCCAAGAGGTATTAGAGCTAGAAGATGCTCTTTCCTTATTAGAAGACAGCGCAGTTTCGTCTATCAAGGTGCGTATTGCCAGGACTCGCGTCCGAAAGGTACTGGAGAACCTGCGGGTTCAAGAACGGTTCATGGCCCTGGAAAAGTCGTTCAATGAGCTTTTAAATGCATCCGACCATAGAGCAAAAACTCCTACTGCCGCTGCTTACTACCTTCAGCTCTGTGAAGGTATCGTACGAGAGATGCTTGCCTTGCGAAACAGATTGCCTGACTCTTGGGCTGTCCGGGTAGATGGGGCCCTCGAAAAACTGGAAAAGGCAGCAGCTGATCTCAAGAAAAAACGCTCGCAAAAAATATGGCAAGATTTCCGTAGTCAAAAACACAACTGGAAGGGATACCTATTTCCTCGTTCATTTGATGATGCCTTGAAGAGAATCCAGCAGTGGACTCCCCCCAAAGAAGCAAAACCTGATGGCAGTTGTCAAAGGCAAATCGAGACTATTCAAGAGCTCATACGAGCACTTGGGGAAGTGGCTACGAAAGTAGAAGATCCTGACATCGCCAAAGAAATCCACAGCTACTTGAAAGAACTCTCCGAAAAACTACGCACCGTAATAGAACTGCAGAGGATCCGCTATTCTCAATGGGCATTGCAGGAGATCAAAACTGCATATGAGGAATATAAAAAAGCAACAGGTACCTTTGGCGATGATGAAAAAGCAATTGCAGCGGCAATGGTTGACCACTTAGGTCATATTGATGTGAACCTCCTTCCATACGAAACTTCTCGCATCTTAAACGAAGTATTTAATACCTGCTTCGAGGAACTTGATCTTGAAAATGACACCCAGGAAGTGGATAGTAAATTAGAGGTTACCACCGAGTTAGCTAGAAAACGGAACGAAGGAGAAATTAAAAAGCTCTCAGACTTCTAAGCGGAGGAGCAGAAATGAATTCTATCCGCAGAACTGTTGCGGGAGCCGCCGTATTGCTAACTTTTTCCGCATCGGCCTTCGGAGAGCAGCAAGAGAGGAGCTTGCCGATTGCTGTGCCTCCTTCGGCTGTGAGTTTCGTGCCGATTGTTAGTGCTCGCTTGGCGGCTGTTCCTCAAGAAAATGCCATCCCTGCCTTGAACCCTCTTCTTGCTTCCGGCACTAGCCAAGTGTTTGGAGACATTACTGAGCGCGTGATGGACCGCGTGGTCTTGAGTCAAGTGTTGTCTCAGAGCGGTGGGTGGTATTCCATCAATCCGGGTCGGATCGGTAAC
>JAJRRR010000098.1 GCA_024279285.1 Planctomycetota bacterium | reverse complement strand
TCGCATCGTCCCGATGCCGCAGCCCCAGTTTGGCATAGTTCAAAATGGTGGTCAAAACATTGTTGAACTCATGAGCCACGGTGCCCACCAGTTCGCCCAAACTCACCAACCGCTGGGACTGCAACATCTGCTGCTGAAGCTCTTGGATTTGCTGTTGCAACTGGGCAATTTGGACCTGAGGATCCACCGCGGAAGCCTGCGAAGCCGGAACTGGGGCCATTTTTGTGCACTCACCGCAAAAGAGGCATCTTGCCTGGTCTGCGCTGTCTGCGCCGATCCTGTTGTTTGAACAAGAGTTGGGTCCGATCGGCCAAGCGATGTTTTCCTTATCGTCGCCAGGAAGCATTCAAGTTGAACCGCGAGCCGAGGAATGCTAACACAGGGTAGCTTTCTGACTTCAATTCCGGCCTCTGTGTTCTCAAAGCAAGCCAAGATCCATGATTCCCCAGCCCGAAATCCCCGGGGTGTTCTGCTATCGGGTTGAAGTGTCCCCGGAAGATGTGGACCAGATGGGTCATGCGAACAACCTGGCCTACCTGCGTTGGGCACTAGATGCAGCCGTGGCCCATTCTTCCCAAGTCGGATGGCCCACCCAAAGGTATCGCCGCCTGGGAGCCGGCTTTCTGGTGCGTCAGCATCGGATTGAGTACCTGCGTCCGGCCTTGCCTGGGCAGAACCTCCAAGTGCGGACTTGGGTGAGTAGCTTTCGTGGAGCGCGGTCTGTGAGATGCTACGCCATTTTGAATGACGGCCCCCAGCACCAACTGCTGGCTCGCGGCGAGACGCTTTGGGTGTTTGTGGACTTTGCCACCGGTCGCCCCCGACGCATTCCCCCAGAACTGCAAAAAGCCTTCCCCTTGGTTGAACAATCTCCCTGGAGCTAACTGTTCTCCCCGCCTGAGCTCTTACTTTTGGTTTGTTTGGGAACCCTGCGAAAGATGCGCTTTTGACTCTGCAAGTGCCCAGTTTGTGCAGCAGGGACTGCGCCTCTCGGATTGTAGCGGTCGTGCCTGCCGCACTGCTAGCGGACCCAAGTTTCTACTAAAACGCAGGTTTTGCCGAAATCCCCTAGTGTAATCCCAGTTTGGCACAGATCGTGCCCCTTTGAGTGACAGAATGCCACACCTGCCAAAGAAAGAGTGCCTGCTATGGTTGCTGCCAGTCCTGTGATAAGTCTTTACCGGCCTTGGGTCCAGCAGAGCCTTCTGTCCTCGGGAGCAGTTTGCCGGGAAGGCTTGGCCCTAGGGCCGGTGCCGGGCGAAACTGTGGTGGAGCAGTTGCGCCGGTGGGTGGATCGGTTTGTGCAGGATCATCGGACCTTGGGAACCGCATCGCCAGCCAACTTCTTCGCTTGGTTGCTTTGCCATCCGGAGCTGGATGCCAAGTTGCGACCTGTGGTGGGCCAGTTGTTGGGACTGGAGCTGGTGGTGCAGGAGTCGGAAGTGCATCGGGAAGCCTTGGCTCAGTTTCACACCTGGAACTTGCGATGCCGAAAATGGCTTGCCTCTCAGCCTCCCAGTCATTTGGCCCTGGTGCTCAACCCTGTTGTGGTGAGCCTGAGCTGGTCCGAACCGGAAAAACCCGATCAATCCCAGCGCTGGCTTTTCTTTGCTGGCCACGGTCGGGTCATTGCCTTGCGTCCTCGCCGGGAGACATGGGAGCTGCTGGCTCTGCTGTTGCAATCGCCCAGAAATGGCCTCTCCCTGGACCACTGGTGGCGCAACACTCCCCCTTGTGCACACCACCAAGCCTTGAAGCTTCTGGCCGACATGATCCGCTTGGGTCTGGTGGCTTTGGTACCCCGGGAGCTGATAGGGGCTTAGTGAGCCGGGCAGTTTTCCTGGGCAAAGCAGGCTTGGATAGACTCATAGACCACCTGACCCAACAGGTCTATCTCGTCCAATGAGATGGCCAACGGCGGCATCAGCACGATCACATTGCCCAAGGGACGGAGGAAGACGCCTCGTCGTCGGGCCTGATGGCACACGGCCCAGCCCCGCTGCTGTTCCCAAGGAAACGGCTCCTTGGTGGCCCGATTGCGCACCAGCTCCACAGCAGCGATCAACCCTCGGCGGCGCACATCACCCACCCAGGGAAGTTGGGCGATGCGATCCAGATGAGCCTGCAACCGTTGGGCTTTGGCCGGGAGGTGTTCCAGGGTTTTTTCTTCTTCAAACACCTCCAAAGTGGCTAAAGCGGCTGCGGCTCCCAAGGGGTTGCCGCAATAAGTGTGTCCGTGGAAAAACTGGCGTCGCTGGGCATAGCTGCCCAAGAACGCTTCCCACACCCGGTGCGTGGTCAAAGTGGCAGCCAAAGGCAGGTAGCCTCCGGTGAGCCCTTTGGCCAAGCACAAAAAATCCGGGCATACCCCCTCCTGCTCACACGCAAACAAGGTGCCCGTGCGACCCATCCCCACGGCCACCTCGTCCAAAATGAGCAACACATCGTATTGGCGGCACAATTGGGCCACCTGGCGCAAAAACCCCGGCGGATGCATGATCATCCCGGCTGCTGCCTGGACCAAAGGTTCCATTACCACGGCCACCAGTTGCTGGTGATATTTTTCCAGCAGTCGGCGAAACTGCTCCACATAGAATTGGCAGGCATGCTGGGGCGAAATCCCAGGGGGCAAGCGGTAGCCATCGGGCACCGGAGCCCGAACCACGCGGAACAAAAGCGGCTCAAACATCCCGTGAAAAAGCTCCACCCCGCCCACGCTCACACTGCCCAGCGTGTCGCCGTGATAGGCCTGGCCAAAAGCCAAATAAAGAGTCCTTTGAGGCTGGGGAGGGGAACACTGGCGCCAGAACTGAAACGCCATCTTCAAAGCCACCTCTACGGCTGTGGCCCCGTTGTCGGAAAAAAACACATGCTCCAACCCCGAAGGGGCCAGCTCCACCAGACGCGCTGCCAGACGGATGCCCACCGGATGGGAAGCCCCCAAGGCCGTGGTGTGAGCGGCCCGCTCCAGTTGCTCCCGAACCGCCTGATCGATCTTCGGATGCCGGTGCCCGTGAATGTTGCACCACAAAGAGCTGATTCCGTCCAAATAGCGCCGCCCTTGGTGGTCAAACAGCCAGCAGCCCTGGGCATGGGTAAAAATGAGCGGTTCGTACTCGGCCATTTGGGTAAAGGGGTGCCAAAACACCTGGCGATCCAGGCGGCGCAGGGTTTCCCAATCCAGGGGTTGGCTCCTGGGCTCAGACATGGTGGGCATCCCTGGTTTAGAGCACGGTCAACTGAGGCAGCGGGGGCTCAGGCCCTTGCAGCACGCGCTGCACAATCTGCCGCACCAGTTCCCGACACAACTGCTCAAACACCCCAGCCAGCTCCGAATCCTGCCAACAAGCGATCAGCTTGCCCTCATCCCCTTGGGTGCGAATGGCTACATTCAAGGGGACTTCGCCCAAGAAAGGCACTTGGAGTTCTTTGGCTCTTTTTCGGGCTCCCCCGTGGCCGAAAAGCTCATGCCGCGCCTGACACTGAGGACAGACAAAGTAGCTCATGTTCTCCACCATCCCCAGCACTGGAATGTTCACCTTGCGGAACATGGCGATGGCCTTTTCGGCATCCAGCAAAGCCACATCCTGGGGAGTGCACACCACCACAGCTCCTGTCAGGGGCAGAAGCTGCGAGAGGCTCAGGGCCACATCCCCTGTGCCTGGGGGCATGTCAATGATCAGATAGTCCAGTTCTTCCCAACGGGTGTCGCGCAGAAACTGCATGATGGCCCCATGCAGCATCGGCCCGCGCCACACTACGGCCTCTCCCCGCGGAACCAAAAAACCCATGCTCATCACTTTGAGCCCTTGGACCACGATGGGCTCAATGCGGTTGTCTTGGACCATGGGCCGCTGGTTGACGCCCAAGAGGTGAGGGATGCTGGGACCATAGACATCGGCGTCCATCAAGCCCACTTTGCATCCGGCGCGTTGCAAACCGGTGGCTAGAACGGCCGCAATGGTGCTTTTTCCCACGCCGCCTTTGCCTGAGCCGACGGCGATCACACTTTTGGCTGGCACTCCTACTTGGCCCAACTTCAACGGAGGCCGGTGATACTCTTGCAGACGAATCTCCACCTCCTCCAGCCCGGGCACTTGCTCCCGAAGCTGCCTCTCCAGCTTCTGCTTGATCTCTGGCCAAAGGAGTCGGCTGTGGGAAGTCAGCGACAAAGTCAGCCGCAGGCGACCTTGATCCAGTTCCAGGTCGGAGACTTGCTCTTGATCCCAAACACTGCGACCGGTCTCCGGATCACGAAATTGGCGCAACACGCGCTCCACCTGTTGCAAGCTGGGAGCGTTCATTTTCTCAACCCTTGAACAGAGGGACGGGAACCGTTTGTTCTTTGGGCATTATGAAGCTCTGAGCGACTATGACAACCGGTCCGTGGCGGGGTTTGGGTCAAGAGCCTCTTGGGCCATCCCGATGGCCTCCCACCACTGGCCCAGGCTCTCACGCACTTGGAGCCAGGGGTCGGGCAGCGGCCAGGAGACTTGTCGCAAGTGGCGCTGCACCACGCAGAGCACTTCGCCCAGAGCCTGCCACCCTTGGGCCACCCAGACGGC
>JAJRRR010000097.1 GCA_024279285.1 Planctomycetota bacterium | reverse complement strand
GTGCTTGTTCCCCAATGGGGACGACTCATGTTGCGCCAGTTGGAAGATGAACATGTGGTATGCTGGGACGAATCGAAGCAGAAGCAACTGGCCGACCGGATCGTGAAACTGTCGCTTCAAACCCGGGTGCTGTCGCGATTCACCGCCTATGTGGTTGTAGATCGGAGCCGAAAAGTCCGCACCGAGGAGAAGATCATCAGCGTGGTTCAACCGGTGGAGCTGCCCGAAGGATGGACTTTCTCTGCTCCCGTGGCGACAAGTCCTCTAGCCGACGGGCTGAGTGCGCCTCTTCACCTTTTGCCAGCCCAGGGAGAGCACTTTTTCCTGGCCCGGGAAAAGAACTTCTTTGAAAGCAGGTCCACATTGGCATCCGTGTTGGGCCGATTTCTCCATGGTTCTGAGGAGGACGAGGAACCGAGAGATTTTCAACTGCGTCAGGATGCCTTGGAGGAAGTGGCGTTGCGGATCAGGGAGACCCAAGATCCTCAACAGCGCCTTACCCTATGGCAGCAGTTGGCCCAAGAGTTGGAAAGGCTCCTGGAGTGTCCCGAACTGCCTGTGGAGACGAGAGAAAGACTGTCCGAATTTGCGCAAAAGCTGGAGATTTACCTGCGGAACTGGAACGCTCAAGAGCCTCCTGCCCAGGAGTGCCACAAGTTGGCTCAAGAACTGCTGGAGATTCTGGAACACTCTCAGAAAGACTGAAGTCCGGTTCCGCAGCAAGGCAGGGGAGCCGACCTGGCGCGAAAAAGTTAGGCCGCCCACCGGGGGCGGCCTTTCTCGTCGGGGCAGGGCGGAAAGTTAGCTTTTCTTGCTCTTGGCGGATTTGGTCGTGGACTTGGTTCGGGACTTAGCCGAAGAGGCTTTGGTCTTGGTGCTGCGAGTGGAACGAGTGGCTTTCTTCGCGCTGGTGGCCTTCTTCGTGCTGCGCTTGGCGGTGGAAGCTTTTTTCTTCGTGCTGCGCGTAGTGGTTTTGCTCCCGGTGGTGGAACTGCTTTTGCGCCCCTTGGTGCTGGAAGTGGAACGTGCCATCAGCAGACCTCCTGTTAGGTGTACCTCCTTGAAACCCACCAGGCCGAGGTGGCACCAGAAACCACCACGACCTCGTCCGTCCTTTTGCACAGAATTGGACCAAACTCGGCTCGCTGGCGTCAAGGCGAATTGGTTCTGAAGGTCTGCTCGGACCTTAAAGTTGAGCCAGCTTTTCGTAGTCGGCCTCAATGCCCAACCGCATGGCCAGCTCCAAGAACTGCTGCCAGTACCGCTGGGTGGAAGCGTGCACATGCTCTGCTTCGGTGATGAAAGACATGCGATCGTTGCGATACACACCGTGGCGATGGAAGATTTGCTCAAACGGATCCAAGTTTTGAGCATAAACGATCAGCAGCTTGTGTTCGTCAAACTGGACTTCGGCCGGGATTTTGGGATTCAGCACTGCCACTCCGGTGCACCCGTCGTGCAGCAGCAGGTCTTCAAACTCGCACAACACGCTCATCAACACTGGCTTGTCAATGTGTTCCCGATACAGATCCTCGTGCTGTCCGCTGGCCCGACGATGACTGGTCTCCAGCACCACATCCACCACATTGCCCAACGGTTCCAGCAGGTCCAGGAACAGGTCCATGAGCACCTCGCACGAGGCGGCTCCCATGAGCACGGGCACTTCCAGCCGGTTTTCTTCATCGCGGTACACCCCGCGACGGTAGCCTTGAGTGGGGACCACTTTGAGATCGTAAGCGGGCCGGACGGCGTCGGTGAGGACGAAGTCGCCGTATCGGGCCACTTGGAGGTGGGCCTCCAGTTCTTCCGGACTCAAGCGTTCAAAACTGCTGTTGCGAGGCAGCGGTTGACCGCTGGAAGAAGGACCGGGAAAAAATTGTTGGCTGAAGCCCATGCTCGTCACCTTTTACTTTCTCTCAAGGGGGTCAAACCTCGTGGTGCAGCGTCTTTGTAAGTAGCCTAGGTTACGCTCCGCGCGTGTGCCAAAAAGCACTTTCGGCCTACCCAAGCCCCCGATCCGATGTGTCCATTCAAATCTAGCACTGAACTGGTCGGGTCGGGCTGGGCGAGGTGGGGGAAAAGTGTTTTTCTGGCCAGTGAGACGCCCCAGGTGTGGAAAACCCTAAGGATCGGGAAAACTCTCCACCTGCCCTGTGGCATCCCCTCCCCAGTGTTGCTTCCTGGCAACAGTTTCCCTCGCCGTGCATCGCCGGAGCTGGGAGCCAACTTTGCTTGCCTTTGCTCCGCCAAACCGTCACCATGAATACCAGCCTGGAAATCGGCCCAAGAGGCGAGCCCGGGAAGAAAAATCCCCCGCAACTTGGAAAGCCCAGGTGGGTTTAACCTCCCAGGGAGGGTGCGTGCCCAAGCGTTGGTCGTTGTCTTGTTCTCTTAGTAGGAGACCGAGTCATGACACGGACTTGCCCAGACTGCCAAGGTGAACATCCGGTGGATCGGCGGCGGTTTTTGGTCGCCACCGGAGCTGCAGTGGCCACAGCCACAGCCGCCCCCGTGCTGGCTGCACCCCAGATCAAACCCGGAAGTGCCGAAAGCTATGTCAAACAGCTCTACGAGTCCCTGACCCCTGAACAGAAAAAAGTGGTCTGCTTCCCCTGGGACTATGTGGATCCCCGACGGGGACTGCTCCGCATGCGGGTGCAAAACAACTGGCGGATCACCCGACCGGCGATCCTGAGTGACTTTTACACCAAGGATCAGCAGGAGTTGATTCGTGCCATCTTTGAACGGATTTACCATCCGGATTGGGTGGCCAAGATCGACAAGCAGCTTCAGGACGACGCAGGCGGCTGGGGCCGCCGGCACAGCATTGCCCTGTTCGGCACACCCGGAGAGGGCAACTTTGAGTTTGTCTTCACCGGGCGCCACATCACCATCCGGTGCGACGGCAACAGTGCCGAGCATGTGGCCTTTGGAGGGCCGATCTTTTACGGCCATGCTGCCCAAGGGTTCCATGAAAAGCCGGACCATCCGGGCAATGTGTTCTGGCCCCAAGCGCTGGAAGCCAACCGGGTGTGGACCATGCTGGACGGCAAGCAGCGCAAGCGAGCCTTGGTGGCCCACTCGCCCAAAGAATCCGCTGTGCACTTCCGGCCCAAGGGACCCTTCCCCGGCATTCCCATCGCCGAGCTTTCCGCAGACCAGAAAGCCCAAGTGCAAAAAACCCTCCAAAAACTCCTGGAACCGTTCCGGCAAGTAGATCGCCAGGAGGTGCTCCAGTGTTTGAAAGCCCAAGGTGGTTTGGATGAGTGCTATCTGGCGTTTTACAAGGACGCGGACTTGGGAGAGGACCAGGTTTGGGACAACTGGCGTCTGGAGGGGCCATCGTTTGTGTGGTATTTCCGTGGGGCGCCGCATGTGCATGTTTGGGTCAATGTGGCCTCTCGGCCGGATGTGAAGATTTATACTTAAAAAGTCTCCAAAAACCGCTTGTTTGCGAATCTCCCCTGTCGCTCTTGGACTGGAGCGGCAGGGGTGGTTTTTTGGGTGAGAGAAACTTGGGGAAGAAATCATGTCGGCCCCAGGGGGTGGACGATACAAATTGGCATACTCCGGCTGGCATTGCCAGCGCCCTTGGGCCTAAGTAAACTGGGCCTTTCAGCCCACCGGCTTCTCCAGCCGCGCCGCTTCCCCGAGGACTGGAACTACCTAGCATGCAGTTTAAGCTGCTAGATCATGTAGAACAGATCGTGCCCGGTGAGTCCCTCGTGGCGGTCAAGAACTTGTCGCTGGCCGAGGAGTACTTGGCCGACCACTTTCCTCGGGCTCCGGTGTTGCCGGGGGTGATGATGCTCCAGGCGTTGGTGGAAGCTGCCCGATGGGTAATTCTGGTGGGTGAGGATTTTGCCACCGGCGTGCCTTTGCTGCGTCAGGTGCGTAGTGTGAAGTTTGCCCGATTTGTGGACCCGGGCGAGAAATTGGTGGTGGAAGTTCGGGTTTTGCAACGCGAAGGCGACCGATACACGGTGCAAGGCACCGGGAGCGTGCAGGGGAGCCGAGCCGTTTCGGCCCGACTGGTCCTTCAGTGCTGTCAGCCCCAAGGGCCTGGTTCCCCCAGCCCGCCTGGGTTCCGCTTCCTGCAACAATGGCTGCGGCAGCAGTGGAGCCTGCTCCAGCCCCCCCAAAACCCCCAGACCCCAAAGCCGCCTCCAAGGGAAGAAACAATCGGTTAGTTCACCGCTTTTGTCGTCCCCTTTTGTGGAAAGGAGGACCTACTGATGCCCGATCGGGAAGAAATCTTTGCCAAAGTCCGCGAGATCCTGTGCGAAGCCTTGAGCGTGGACGAGGAAGAAGTCACTCCTGAAGCACGGCTCACCGCCGACTTGGGCGCCGAGTCCATTGATTTTCTGGACATTGTTTTCCGACTGGAAAAAGCCTTCGGGATCAAGATCCCTCGCGGAGAGCTTTTCCCGGACAATTTGCTCCAAGACGAACGATTCGTCAAAGACGGAAAAATCACTCCCGAGGGCATGGAAGAACTCCGGCGCCGCATGCCCTTTGCCAATCTCCAGCCGCTGGAAGAAAACCCTGATGTGAAAAATCTTCAAGATGTGTTCACTGTGGATATGATCTGCAAGTTCATCGAGCAAAAAGTGGCCGTGGAAAGCTAGAACACCACTGGGAATAGGCCCCTCTGGCCCAGGCATTGCCCCCAAGGGGGTGATTTATGCGCTGGTACTGGATTGACCGATTCGTGGAGTTTGAAAGTGGTCGGCGGTGCGTGGCGGTGAAAAATGTCACTCTAGCCGAGGAGCATCTGCACGACCACTTTCCCACCTGGCCGCTGATGCCCAATGTGCT
>JAJRRR010000096.1 GCA_024279285.1 Planctomycetota bacterium | reverse complement strand
GTCCCAAGCCAGGCGACACGGCAGGCGCAACTGTTCCCAGGAGATCCGGTCCTCGCCCAGCCAGGAGGATGCCAACTCCAAGGACTGGACTTGAAGTTCTCCTTCCAGGGCCACGGGCCGGGGGTTGCCAGGACGCCAAGACAGTTGCACCTCGCCGCTGGCCAGCCCGGAAAGCTCCTGCCGGGGCCACCACCGCTTCAGCACTGTGCTTAGCAGTGACAAAGGCACCTGTTCCCCCTGCACGCTCAAGTGTCCTTGAGCATCCTCGGCCCAAGGCGGAAAACGATCACATTCTAGCTCCAACTGAAACTTGCCGCTGGAGGTGGTCTGGTTAACTTGGGCACTGGCTTGCAAGTTCCAAGGGCTTTTCGAAGCCGGAAGGGTGGTTTGCAGTTGGAGCTGTTCCAGGTCCCATTGGGACCCATCCGGAGTGGAAAACCGCACAGTGCCCTGTACGATTTCCAAGCTGGCCTGAGTTTGTCCGGAGCTGCCCTGCAACCAAGCGGCAAACACCTGCTCCAGGTTGGAGCTGTTTTCTTCCCAACGGACGAAAAACTCCGGTCGCACCAGCCGCACCAGGCCCAAGTCTTCAGGCTGGGACCACAGTTGCCACAAGGTGCGGCGACACTCCAGGCGATCCACGCGGAGCACGAGTTCTCCTTGGTCGTCGTAGATTTCCAGGCGATGCAGCACCACAGGAGAGAACCATCCCCAACTGGCTCCCACGGTTTGCACTTGACCGGAGATGTCGGCCAGGAGGGCTTGCACGATGCGGTCCCGAAACATTCCTGTGGAAGCAATCCAGGGTCCGGCAGCCACCAGCAGCACCAGCAGCGTAGGCCCCACGACCCACCACCGCAGAAACCACGGAGTGCCCCCTTCCAGGTAAATGCGTCCCGAGGGCGAGCGAAACCGACGCCGTCTGGTGGAACGCGTGGAAACTTCAGCCGGAGATTCCTCAGGCCGGTTCATCCGTGAAGCTCCCTGTGGCTAGCACCGATAGCGGTTCCGTCCGGGTATGCCTGTGCTTCCAAAGAGGGGGCAATTGTATCCCCAAGGCCCGTTAGGGCATAGAGCAATCCGCCGGGGTTTTCCCGGGTTGCAGTGGCCCAAGCTCAAAGAGCTGGATTGCCACGCAGGGGCAGGAGGGAGCAGGGATCACGCCTGGGAAGGTGCAAGCTGGGCCAGACGCTGCGGCACGGTGGAGAAGATTTCGTACATGGCTTCCAGGTACATTTCGGCTTCGTCCAGAGGCATTACCAGCGGGGGGCTGACCCGCAGCACGCACCCGGCCAATGGACCCAACAAGTGAATGGCCCGACCCTCCGAATCGCCCAAATAACAAGCCTGAACACAAGCGTTGGCCACTTGTTCGGCGCTGGCTCCTTCCACCGCCGCACAATGAATGCCCCAGACCACGCCTTCGCCTCGGATGTATTCCACCACGGGAAGCTCTTTCAAGCGTAGCAGTCCGCGCTCCAGCACCCGCGAAAGCTCCTTGGCATGCTCAAGCACATCTTGCTCCTGAAACTCGTCCAAGGTGGCCAGCACTGCGGCACAGGCCAACGGATTGCCGCTGAAGGTATCGGAGCAGTGCCCATAGTCCAGCGAGGCAAACAAGTCGGCCCGACCACACGCCGCACTCACCGGCACTCCATTGCCCAAGCCCTTGCCCAGCACCACAATGTCGGGCTCCACGCCGTATTGGGTAAAGGCGAACAAGGGCCCGGTGCGACCAAAGTTGGACTGTACCTCGTCCAGAATGAAAACGATCCCGTGTTCCCGACAGAACTGCTCCAGCAATTGCAAGTATTCTTTTTGTGGGTGGTAGGAGCCTCCTCCACCCAGATAAGGCTCGGTTATCAAGCAACAGATGCGCGAGCCGTACTGCTGCCAGAGCTGTTCCAGCTCTTGCTGGTAGGGCGTCAGGTCCAGCGGGTTGCGTCGCAGGGTGATGTCCATGCATTCCTTTTTGGGAAAGCTGATGAACCGGACGCGAGGATCGCGCTGAGGGTCGTTTTCGTTTCCGGTCACCGCGCCGGCCAGACCTTTTTTGCCGTGGAACCCGTCCCGGGTGGCCAAAATGATCGGGTCCTCGGGCCCTTGGGCCAGAGCCGCCCAAAGGGCTTTCTGGACGGCCTCACTTCCGCTGGCCGCCCAAAGCACCTGCTCGCATCGCCCGCCTCCTGGCTGGCTTTGCAATAGGTCTATCAGCCGCTGGCAGGCTTGCACTTCCAAGGGAGTGGCCGCGTTGTAAGAAGTCAACGGGACCGCCGAAACAAAGGGCACGGAAAAATCCGGATGATCCAAGCCTAAATAGCCCAACACCCGCGCCCACCACGAGCCGGGGTTGTGACCCAAGTTGGCCACCAACACCCCCGAGGTGAAGTCGGCCAGCATGCGGCCCTCGGGAGTCCAGTGGTAGCAGCCGGCACTGCGCTCTATCACTGCCAGCGAGGGCGTGTAGGTGCGCAAGCTGCGCGGCTCCAGTTGCGCAAGCTGATGTCGCAGGGCGTTGGACTGTTCTTCCCCAGGATGCAAGATCACCTCAGGTCGGGTTTGGGCAGGTTGGCTCATGGTGGCACCTCTTGGGAGAGCACAAAGGCTCAACTTAAAACTGTTGCCAATGTAACTTGCCCCCACGGAGCAAACAACGCCTGGAAGCGCCCGAGAGGGACAAGGTGTGCTATCGGGCCGGAGAGCGGAGGGAGTGGGCCACTTCGGGCTTGGGCTGCGAAGGCCCTGCAGCGCGAAGGGCCTCCACCACTTGTTGGGCCGTA
The DNA here is from genome assembly GCA_024279285.1 of Planctomycetota bacterium. GTDB lineage: Bacteria > Planctomycetota > Planctomycetia > Pirellulales > S012-138 > S012-138. The sequence goes on along the minus strand of JAJRRR010000096.1, from coordinate 2,808 downwards.
ATCAAGCCTCCGAAGACGATAGGCCGCGTGGGATTCCGGGCCGGAAACACCGCATAAAACGGAATGGAACCTGCATGATTGCCCAATTGCTGAAGCAACCGGGTAATCTCTGGATCGCCGCGCGTGTAGTCGGCTTTGAGCATCACCACTTTGAGCTCTTTGGCTGTCTGGATCACTTCGGGGCTGTTCAAGGCGACCGCCTCGTTGGTTTTGCAAGTGGCTCACCAATCGGCCGTAAAGTCCACAAAGACCGTATAACGGCCCGGGGGACGCTGGGCCTGCAGGGCCAGCTTGCCTGGGGAAGAAAGCTGCGCCTGTTGAATCGCCTCCACCACCGCCAAGTTCACCTGCCATCGGAAGCGGTCTTGCATCACCTCGCCCAGATACACCAGCGCCACCCAACCCAGCCCTGCGGTCATCACCGCTGCGGTGAGCCAGGCTCGCAGTTTTGCCAAGCGAGGAGCTACAGGGTTGATCCGGCCTACCCACCAAAAGCCAAACCACAAGGCAAACAACAACGCCACCGTGGGCACCACACTCTCCGGCGGCAGGGTGGTCAACAGCCACACCACCGTCCCCAACAGCACAAACCCCATAAACTGCTTAAAAGTTTCCATCCAGGGGCCAGGCTTGGGCAGCCAGGAGACCAGCCGAGGAAACAGCCCAATGACCAGATAAGGGCTGGCCATGCCCAGACCCAAGGTGGTGAAAGTGGCCAGGACCACCGCCGGGTGTTGCTTCACTGCCCACATCAACGCCGAGCCCATAAACGGTCCCGTGCACGGAGTGGCCAACACCGTGGTGAGCATCCCCTTGGCAAACGCTCCGGCAGGGCCTTCTTTTTGGGCCAGTTGGCCGGCTTTGCCCGTGCCCAAAAAACCCGGGATGGGAATCTCCCACACCCCTAACAGGGCCAAGGCAAATGCAAACACCACCGCTGTGACGGTGATGGTGAAGGGGACAAAGGCAAACTGCTGGCCCCAACTCAATCCCAACACAATCGCCGCCACAGCCAGTGCCCAAAACACCACCAGCAGTCCCAGCGTGTAATAGACATTCAACAGAAAAGCCCTGGTCCGACTCTCCCCCGACTGCTGAATAAACGACATCACCTTCAGCCCCAGGACCGGCAACACACATGGCATGACATTCAGCACCAGCCCCCCAAGAAAAGCCAATCCCAGATAAACCAACAGCACATCCCAAGCTAAAGTGGAGGTGGCTTGGGCCACTTGGATTTGCTCCAACTCCACGCCAGTGAGCTGTTGCAGGGTCTCCAGGCTAAAGGGTTCCCAGAGCAGCTCTTGCGCATGATCCTGCTTGGAGGAAGCAGGGGGTTGGGACTCCGTGGGCTTGGACTGGCCGGCTCCACTGCCGGTGGAAGCAGCCGCGCCGCCGGGACCAGGCCCCGGACCAAACTGGCGTATCTTGGCGTCCCGATAGCTGCTGTTTTTCCATCGCAGAGCCACCTTGCCCTGGGCCTGAGGACCAATTTTCAGCATGGCATAAAAACGCGCTCCCCGCGGACGGTCGCAAGTCCGCTCGGTGCACACCTGATAGCCTATGGACCCTTCCAGCAGATAACTGGCCTGATTGAGTCGCTGGGGCAGTTGCAGCTTCAGAGTCCATGTGACTGGGCCAGGAGGATGTTGAGCCACCAGATTCTTTTTCAACACAGGAGCGTCGGGACGGATGCTCAAAATCCGCGTCCCTGAGGGCATTTGAACCATGGCCAAAAGCGTGGGATTGGCAAACGGTCGGCTGACCGCATCCGTGCTGTAGGCATAAACATGATAGCCCCGCTTGGGCACCAGCTTCACACGCAGTTCAATCACCTGGCCGGCCTTGGCCACCGCAGGAACCAATTCCCCCTGAAGCGTGGCAAAGGGGTGCTTCAGGATCACAGGATCAGACTTGCCCCCGTCCGCAGCAGGAGCTGGCTTGGGCTGAGCCAATGCCACCGCAGGGCCTGGTTTCCATCGCGCCTGGAAGCGATACCACTTGGGCAACTCGCATCGCTGCTTGGTGCACGCCTGAAGCCGAACTGCACCGGAAATCACAAGCTGCTCCACCTTCGTGCCCGAAGGAAGCTCCAACGGAGCCTGCCACAGCACCTCCCCGGAGTGCGTCTCCACCGGCAGATTGCCAAAGATCGGGTCTTGCTTCACTTGGGGAGGGCGATCCGGGCCAAAGGGACCCAAGAGCTTGGCTCCCTCGGGCAACTGGACCCGAATCGAGCTGGCCACCGGTCCTCCCTTGGGCTGGGTGAGAGAATAGATGTACCAGCCGGGAGCCATCCGCACCTGGACCTGAAGCACCACTTGGCCCGATTGGGCACTGGGCACCAACTGAGCTTGAACCTGAACCGGAGCCTCGCCCAATACAGCAGCCACAGGGCCCTGGATCTGGGGTAAAAAATCCTCGGAAACCTGAGCCGAGGTCAAGGAGACCACCCCAAGCCATACACATGTCCAAGCAAACCAGCGCAGCATGGGACTCTCTTCCTGCCAAGGAGACACACTGCTCCCCTGGGGGGGAGTTTCTGCTGTTGTGTACTACGATTCCACTATAGTGGCAGTTCGTCCCCCTTGGCCAGAGTGAGCCCCGATTTACTTTTTGCGAGAGCTGGCCTTTTTGGCCTTGGTGGCCCTTTTGGCCGAAGCAGAGGCTTTTTTGGCAGCCTTTTTCTTGGCCGACTTTTTAGCTCCCTTGGCGGTTTGAGAAGCTCGGGTTGACTTTTTGGCTTTGGCCCCTGAGGAACTCTTCTTGGCTGCTTTTTTGGTTCCGGAGCTTTTGCCCTGGTTGCCG
>JAJRRR010000095.1 GCA_024279285.1 Planctomycetota bacterium | reverse complement strand
TGGCCGGTTCGTTCGGCTTCCCGAACCAACTTGATCCGACCATGATAGGGCACTTCTTCCCGACTCTGAGGAAACACTCCCAGACGCAGATGCTTGCCGTCCCAACGGTGCGTGCCAAACCATTCGGCCATCCCTTCTAAGTACCACGGGGGAGTAGCGCTTCGGAGCAGCGTGAGCATGAACCCATGCGTCCCCTCGTGCAGCAATAAATGCCGCCGATAGTACGCCGAGGGCTGCTCGTACATCCAGAACTCGTAGCGCCGCGTGTAACCATTGCGAAACGGTGGAAGCTCCTCCTGGGGAAAAAGCCCAGCTTGGCGAAACCGCCGAGGATCTTTCATCAAGTAGCCCACCATTCGCCACGGGCGGTGTTCCTGGGCCGAAAGACCAAAGTACTGGCACCACTGCGGGAAAGCCTGGTCAAACACCTGCGGCAGCTCGTCCACATCAGGAGCAGCGGGTAAGTCGGTAAACAGCACCAAATGGCGTCCCTCCAAGCGGCGAATCCCGGCCTGGCGAACCTTTTGCATGTCAATCCGCTCCAAAGGGCGCTCCCACCACCGCTTGCCCTCTTGAACCAATTGACTCAGATCGCCCGGGAGGTGGAATCGGGGGTGGCGTTGTGGATTCTGGGCGGGGGAGGTCGGAGGCTTTTTCTGTGGGGGCTTGTTCGGCTTGGAGGGGCGAGCCGCAGGGGGAGAAGGGGGAGCGTTGCGCCTGGGAGGGTTGGACTTCGGGGCCTGGCCCACTCGGGCCGAACGGCCCACCCGAGGCGGAGGCACTTGAGCCCGAGGCTCCGGCAACTCCGGTCTCCCACAGCCCCACAACCCCCCGGCCAACACCAACCAGGCCACCACTGTCCAGCGCTTCATCACTCACCCCGGCTATGCGAACCCTTTTCCTCAAGTGTCCTTGACTTTTCCTAGCAGGTCAAACGCTTCTTCGGGCACCCTCTCCCCAAGCCACCGGGAACCCGATACCCTGAGAGGGCCTTTGCCCCTTTTGGCTCAAGGAGCCCGGAAAATGCAACCCCAAGATCGCCTCTCCGTGCAGCGTGCTCTGGTCAGTGTGAGCAACAAGGAGAAGCTGGAAGAGTTGGGCCGAGGACTGGCCCAACTCGGAGTGCAAATCTACAGCACCGGCGGCACGGCACGCGCTTTGCGCCAATGTGGGCTAGAGGTGCAGGAGATCAGTCACTACACGGGTTTTCCCGAGATGATGCAAGGCCGGGTCAAAACGCTCCATCCGAAAGTCTTTGCCGGTATCTTGCGACGGGAGGATGTGCGCCAGGACCTCCAAGCTATGCAACAGCATGGAATCGTGCCGTTTGAACTGGTGGTGGTGAACCTGTATCTGTTTGAGCAAACCGTGGCCCGAGAGGATGTCACCTGGGAAGAGGCCATTGAGCAGATAGACATTGGGGGCCCGAGTCTGATCCGGGCGGCTGCGAAAAACTTCCGCTTCACCACCGTGATCACCTCGCCCCAACGCTACGAGGAACTGCTGGAACACCTGCGTCAAGGCGGAGTGCCTTTGGCCTGGCGACGAGAAAGGGCGGCAGAGGCGTTCTCGCACACGGCCAGCTACGATCGGGCCATCGCCAACTGGTTCCAACGCCAGTTGCACCCCGGGGAACTGCCCCAGTGGTGGCACTTGGGGCTGGAGCGCATCGGGGGGCTTCGCTACGGGGAGAACCCTCATCAGCAGGCGGCCCTGTACCGCTGCCACGGCTGGCCTCAACCTCCGGGCGGATTGGCCTCGTTGAAGCAGCTTCACGGAAAAGAGCTTTCCTACAACAACTACCTGGACCTGGATGCAGCGTGGCGAAGCGTTTGTGTCCTAAAGGACCCAGCGGCGGTGGTGATCAAACACACCAACCCTTGTGGAGCCGCTGTGGATGACCAACTGGCCACCGCCGTGCAAAAAGCCCTGGCTGGCGATCCCACCAGTGCGTTCGGGTCCATCCTAGGGGTCAATCGCCCCCTGGACCAAACCACCGCAGAAGTGCTGGCTCGGGAAGCGGCATTTGTGGAGGCCGTCATCGCTCCCGGCTATGAACCTCAAGCCATGGAAGTACTGACCACCGTGCCTTCGTGGCGAAAAAATGTGCGTCTGGTCCAGGTGGAACAGCTTCTGGATGAGCAGGGGAGTTGGCATCTGCGTCAGGTGGCCGGAGCCGTGCTGGTGCAGGGGGCCGATTGGCCCTCCCCGTTGCGCTCTGAGTGGCAAGTGGTTACCCAGGCGCCTGTGCCTGAGGAGCTATGGGCCCAATTGGAGTTTGCTTGGGCGGTGGTGGCCCAAGTGAAGTCCAATGCCATCGTGTTGGCTCGGGAGGGAATGATCGTGGGGGTGGGAGCAGGCCAGATGAGCCGCGTGGATGCGGTCCGGCTGGCGTTGCAGAAAGCTGGCGATCGGGCCCAAGGAGCCGTGTTGGCCTCGGATGCCTTCTTTCCATTTGCCGATTCCATCCACTTGGCCGTCCAAGCTGGCGTGAAAGCCGTCATTCAGCCCGGCGGTTCCCGACGCGATGCGGAAGTAATCGCCGCCTGCGACCAGCACCAACTGCCGATGGTCTTCACCGGCAGACGCCACTTCCGGCATTAGAGGGGGTGGCCGTTCCACGCCTGGCGGTCCAACCAGATGTGGGCTATTGGGTCGGAAGGCTTTGCACGCCGAATGGGGCCAAGTCCAAAGTCCACTGCTGATCTTGGGTAAGGTGGAGCCGGATTGGGGAACGCGGCCCTTGCAGGCGGTTCCACTCCGGTGGAAGCTGCGGAGCGGCTTGGGCCAGATTCAGTCCCG
>JAJRRR010000094.1 GCA_024279285.1 Planctomycetota bacterium | reverse complement strand
TGAATCGGTTCGGAAAAGCCCGGATTTGGTTCCTTCAAGGGAGGTGGTCCCTAATGGCTTTTTCATCCAAGCCCAACGGCCTTACCCGGAGGGAATTTCTTAAGGGCTCAGGGGCCGCAGCCGCTGCGGCTGCGGTCGCTCCCGCAACTGTCTCTGCCGCAGCCGAACAAAGCTCGGCTCTGGTACGCGACTGGGAAGAAATCACCCTTCGGGTCAATGGCCAGGAGTGCAAAGTGCGTGTGGAACCCCGCACCACTTTGCTGGAAGTGTTGCGCTACCAACTGGGTCTGACCGGCGCTAAGCCCGTCAGCCCCGACGGCTGTTGCGGCGCAAGCACCGTGCTTCTGGACGGCAAGCCTGTCAGTGCTGCCACCACGCTGGCCCTGGATTGCGTGGATAAAGAAATCACCACGGTGGAAGGTTTGGGCCCCGGCGATCCGGTCGTGCACGCTTTCGTGGAAGAAGATGCAATGCAGTGCGGGTTCTGCACGCCTGGGTTTGTGGTGGCGGTGCGTGCGTTTTTGCAAAAACACCCCCACGCCACCGAGGAGCAAATTCGCCAGGGGCTCAACGGGAACTTGTGCCGTTGTGGGACTTATGTGAATGTGATTCGGGCTGCCCTGAAAGTGGTGAAAGGAGAACACCATGGTTAAGCTTGACTGGCCCAAGCACGGCGAAGCTGCTCTGCTGGGCAAGCGCCACAGCCGCATCGATGGGGTGGCCAAAGCCAGCGGAGCTGCCAAATATGCGTATGACATCGTGGAAGAAAACATGGTGCTGGCTCGGGCGCTGGGGTGCCCCCATGCCCACTGCCGCATCAAGTCCATTGATGTTTCTCCGGCCTTGAAAGTGCCGGGGGTGGTCGCCGCCGAAGCTCTGAAAAAACCCGGGGACGAAATCCAGTGGCAAGGCGACCTGGTGGCCGTGGTGGCCGGAGAAACCGAAGGGGCCGTGGCCGAAGGACTGGCGGCCATCAAAGTCCAGTACGAAATCCTGGATGTGTTCGTCAAAGACGACGATCTGGAAGCAGCTCAAAAAGCCGGTCGCACTCGTCGGGCCGGACAAAGCACCAAGTTGGAAAGAGACATCCCAGAGGATGTAGAAGACGAAGAAGAGTGGGAAGAAAAAGAGCTTCAGCGGCTTTTTGACCAGTGCGATGTGGTCGTAGAAGGCGAATACGGCATCCCGGTCATTACCCACATGTGCCTGGAGCCGCACGGTTCCACCTGCGTGTGGGAAGGGGATAAGCTGATTGCCCATCTCTCCACGCAAAATGTCAGCGGCACGCCGGGTCAGTTTGCTGGCCCGCTTGGCATTCCGGTCACGGATGTCACGGTGCATTGTGACTTTATCGGAGGCGGGTTTGGCAGCAAGTTTGCTGCGGATGTGTGGGGAGTGGCTGCCGCTCGATTGGCCAAGAAGCTGGGCCGGCCGGTACAACTGATGCTGGATCGTGATCTGGAGCTGAAAAACGCCGGCACGCGGCCCTCGGGATTCATCAAGGTTAAAGTCGGCGCGGATCGCAACGGTGTGGTCAAGGTTTGGGATTCGCACCACTGGGGCACCTATGGCATCGGCGGAGGGGTGGTCAGTCAGGGGGTGATCCCCTATGTATTTGACCCGCCCAACCGGCGTCGTCGGGCCACGGGGATTCGCGTCAACGCCGCTCCTGGTCGGGCATGGCGTGCTCCCAACCACCCTCAAGGAGCCGTGCTGTCCCAGTGTGCCTATGACGACATCGCCCGAGCCTTGGGCATTGACAGCATGGAGGTCTTCATACGCAACTTGCCCACCGTCTCCAACGGCAAGGCGGATGTTTATCGGGAACAGATCGAAATTGCCGCCAAGCTGATGGACTGGAAAGCCAAGTGGCATCCTCACGGCAAAGGTCCCCGAGAAGGCTCGGTGGTGACCGGCTTAGGGATGGCGTTGCACACCTGGGGTGGAGCTGCCCACAACTCCACCGCCGAGCTGAAAATCCATCCGGATGGGGCGGTGGAGATTTTCTTGGGGAGTCAAGACTTGGGCACAGGCACCCGCACCGTGATCGCCCTGGTGGTGGCCGAAACCCTGGGTCTGTACCCCGACCAGGTGCGCGTCAACATTGGCTGGTCCACTTATCCGCGCAGCGGCCCCTCTGGAGGAAGCACCACGGTGGGCGGGGTGAGTGAGTCCAGCCGCCGGGCGGCTACTGCTGCGCTGAACCAACTGTTGCAAAAGGTGGCTCCCAAGCTGGGCGTGCCTGCTGAGCGACTCGTGGCACGAGATGGACGCATCGTGGATGCTCAAAATCCCGAAACCTCCATCTCTTGGAAGCAGGCTTGTTCGCTCCTGGGCATGGAGCCCATCGTGGCTAAAGGCGAATACCGCCGCGGCCGAACCAAAACCAACCTCTCCAGCTCCCAGGTGGCCGGAGTCCAAATGGCCGAAGTGGCCGTGGACCTGGAAACCGGCGTGGTAAAGATGAAAAAGTTCGTGGCCGTGCAGGACATGGGCCTGATCATCAACCGCAAAACCGCCGAAAGTCAGGTCCTGGGCGGCGTGATCATGGGCATTGCTTACGCCCTGTTTGAAGAACGCATCCTGGATCCCCAAACCGGAGCGTTCCTCAACGCTGAGCTGTCCGACTACTCGTTGCCGCGGCTGGGCGATGTGGGCGAGATTGTGGTCCACCTCTACGAGCCGCCAGAGGAGTATGAGCGTGGTGTGGTGGGACTGGGCGAGCCGCCGGTGATCAGCCCCGGGGCGGCTATCTCCAACGCCGTGTGCAACGCCACCGGAGTGCGTGTGCCTCGGTTGCCCTTGACGCCCAAACGCGTGCTGGACGCTCTGGCTCGTGCCCAAAAAGGCTAACTTTCCAAAAGGAGAGCAGCCATGAAGAACTTTGAATACGCGGCACCCCGAACCGAACAAGATGCCCTGGCGCTGCTTTCCCCTCGGAGGGACGAAGTGGCCCTCCTGGCCGGGGGAACGGATCTTATTCCGCTGATGAAAAAAATGATCCTCACCCCTCGCCGCGTGGTGAACCTGAAAAACATCTCCACCATGCGCGGCGTGCAGCGCCTTTCGGACTTTATTGTGCTTGGGGCGGTGACCCCGTTGGACGAACTGGCCGACTCCCCCCACCTGGAACCCTTTCCCGCTGTGCGCCAGGTGATTGCCAACTTGGGCTCTATGCAGATGCAGTGCCAGATGACCTTGGGCGGGGAACTGTGTCGTCGGCCGCAATGTTGGTATTTTCGCAACGGCTACGGGCTGCTAGCCCAAAACGGTCGCTTGGTGGAGCAGGGCGACAATCGCTACCACGCCATCTTGGGCAACGAAGGTCCGGCCAAATTCGTCAGTGCGTCGCGGTTGGCTCCGCCGCTGATCGCCTTGGGAGCCCAAGTGCGTGTGTTGGGCCCTGAACCGGATCAACAGCGCTGGCTTCCTCTGGAGCAGCTTTATCGGATTCCTCGTTCTGAGGAGCAACGGGAACTGACCCTGCTGCCCAATCAAATGATCACCCATGTGCGGCTGCCGGTGGAGTCGGCCCGTTGGGCCAACGCCAGCTATGAGATCAAACACGGTGCCGGTCCTCAGGCTCCGTTGGCTACAGCTTCGGTGGCCGTGCGGATGGACTCGGCAGGGATGGTGCAGCAGGTTCGGGTGGTGATGGGCCATGTGGCTCCAGTGCCCTGGCCCAGCCCCGAGGCGGAACAAGCACTCCGCGGACAAGTCATCACCCCTGAGGTGGCCGAACAGGCCGGAGCAGCCGCCGTGGCTGCCGCCACCCCGTTGTCGGAGAACCAATACAAAGTTCAACTGGCCAAAACCGCTGTCAAACGCGCTTTGCTGCTTGCTGCTGGTCTGGAAACCGGAGGACTGTAAGCCATGGCCTATCTGCGTGAAGATCCCCTGCCGGTGATCAACCACGCCCCGTGCCAACATCTGCTCTCCAAAGCGATGTTTGTCACGGGCGAGGTGGACACCCGAGAAGAAGACGAAGCCGAACATGGGCACTATTGCTGGTGCAACATGACCCAACAGGCCTTGGGCCCGGACGGGGGTCTGGTCTCCCGGCAAGAGTGCAACCCTCGCCGATCCTGCTACCAGCCCCGCTGGTAGGCCAGGAAACGGCGTCACTGTGCTAGGGCTGCCTGTGCCTGGGGCACGGGCAGTTTTGTTGCGCTGAGAGTTCAGAAGGCAAATTTCGTTCCACATCTATCCAGGTGGATTTCCACAAGTCCCGCGATATCCCCAAGGAGCAATGCCGATGAAAACCTTCGCTCGCTTCACTCTGGTCGCACTGGTGCTTGCCGTTTTGCCCTGCGTAGCTTGGGCTCAGCAAAAGGGAGTCATCAAGTTCTGCCGATTCCGGTTTGGTAATCTGGTCAGCTATGGGGTGGTGGAAGGGGATCAAGTGCGCCGCATAGAAGGCACTCCCTTTGGCCCTTGGCGCACCACAAACGAGCTTTTCCATCTGGAGGAGATCAAACTCCTGGTTCCCTGCCAGCCCAGCAAAGTGCTGGCCACCGCCGGCAATTACAAAAGCCACCTGGGCGAGCAAAAGCCCCATCCTCATCCTGAGCTGTTCTTCAAGTCTCCCTCGTGTTTGATTGCTCACGGCGAAAATGTGGTCATTCCGCCCGATACGGAAGATGTCCACTACGAAGCGGAGTTGGTGATTGTCATTGGTCGTCGGGCCCGAAATGTGCCGGTGGAAAAGGCCCTGGACTATGTGTTGGGCATCACCTGCGGCAACGACATCAGTGCTCGGGACTGGCAAAAAAACGATGTGCAGTGGTGGCGAGCCAAGGGTGCCGACACCTTCGGGCCGGTGGGCCCCTTTATCGTCTCCGGTCTGGATTACAACAACTTGCAACTGACCATGCGTGTCAACGGCCAGGTGAAACAAAAGGAAAACACCCGAAACATGGTCCACAATGTGGCCCAAATCGTCTCGTTTGCTAGTCGCTACATTACGCTGGAACCTGGCGACTTGATCTTCACCGGCACTCCCGGAGAAACCACCGCCATCAAACCCGGCGACATCCTGGAGGTGGAGCTGGAAGGAGTGGGCGTGTTGCGCAACGGCGTAGTCAAGGCTTCCCGATAACCCATGTCCCCACTTTCGCAGTTTCCCCAAGCCGGCGTGCCTTGGGTGGGCGTGTCGGCTTGTTTGTTGGGCCATCAGGTCCGATACGACGGCACCGACCGAGGCCAGCAGTGGTTGACCCAACACCTGGCCCAAGCCATCCACTTGGTGGCCGTTTGTCCCGAGGTGGAAGCGGGTCTGGGAGTGCCTCGGGAACGGATCAATCTGGTTCAGTTGGGCGAGGGTCAGGTGCGGGTGCTGGGAGCCGAAAGCGGCCGCGACCGTACCCAGCAGCTTCAGGGATTCGCCGCACGGTGGGTGCAGGACTGTCCCCCAGGCTTGTGCGGAATGGTGCTCAAGTCCCGTTCGCCCAGTTGCGGCACAGGCACGGCTCGGCTGCTTGGTCCTCAGGGGGAAGAGTTGGGCCGGACTTGGGGAGTGTTTGCCCAAGGAGTGCATCGCCGCTGGCCTTGGCTGCCGCTGATTGAAGAAGTGGAACTAGAAGAGCCTCGGCGATGCAGTGCCTTTTTGGTGCGGGTGTTTCTGCTGTGCCGGTGGCATCAGGCCCAAGGTGCCGGGCAACTGGCCCAATTTGCCCAGCGCGAGCAGCTCTTGCTGGCCGCTTTGTGTCCGCACCAAATCCCAAAGCTGGACGGGCTGGCAACAGAACCTAGGGATGAAAAGCGCGTCTCCGACTGGGAACACCTGATCCACCAAGCGGTTTCGTCCTCAGACTCCGTGGAAAATCACCTGCGTGCCTGGCAGTGGTGGTTGGCCCAAAAAAGGAATCCGACCCAGAAATCTTCAAAGTGGTTGGAGCAGATACGGCGTTGGCTCTCCGGAGCAGCCTCACCTTGGCTTGCAGCTTCCCAGGTTTGGGAAGCCGTGGCTTTGGAAGCCCACCTGCCTCAGCAAAGCTATGCCCAGCCGTGGCCTTCGGAGGTGAAGCTGCTGTTGCCAGGGGGACTTTCTTAGAAGCGGAACTGCGGTGGGGCGAATTTGCTGGGGGCCAGCCAAGGGCGCCTTTGGGGCCATTGCAACTGGCCTTGCAAGTGGAAATGTTCCTGGGGACGCCCGGCTTGAAGCACCTGAGCCGGACGCACCCGAAGCCAACTGACCACCCGATCTCCTTCCACGCGGCGATATTCCCAGGTGCCCAAAGCCCCCTCCGGATCG
>JAJRRR010000010.1 GCA_024279285.1 Planctomycetota bacterium | reverse complement strand
GTGGACGGTCAGGGCAGCCGCACCAGCCTGTTCAACAGCTTGGGCCACCTCGGGAGCAGTGATGTTGTCTCGGGTGCAGCCTAGGCGGATTTTGGCCGTCACCGGCACAGGCCGACAGGCGCGCACCACGGCTTCCACGATCCGGCCCACCCGATCCGGCCACCGCAAAAGCCACGAGCCGCTGTGGGCTTTTTCGGTCACTTTTTTCACCGGGCAGCCAAAGTTGATGTCCACCACGCTGACTTGGAACTGGTGGGCCAGTTGGGCAGCCACTTCGGCCATGGCCACCGGGTCGTTGTCCCAAATCTGAACCGCCAACGGGCGCGGTTCGTCCCGAACTCCCCAAAGCCGATCGGGCACCTCGCCCCGTCGGGCCAGGTGTTCCAGGTAGCCTCGGGCGTGGACCATCTCGGTGGCCTGAAGCCCCGCTCCGCCAAACTCCCGAACCACCTGGCGAAACGCATAGTTGGTAAACCCGGCCATCGGGGCTTGAAGCACCGGAGGGTCCACCCGAAGGGAGCCAATCCACAGCGGAGCCACTTTCACCCCAGAGGCGGTCCGTTCTGCGGTTCCCGTTGCATTCATCGTTGCTTGGGTCAAGATGAAAGGGGCTACAGTGGGTTGTCTGACCAACAGGTTTATCGTTAAGGGGGAAATTGCGCTTTTATTTTATCTTTCCACAGCCTGAGCAGAAAACGCCGCCTTGGACCACCGCTTGGAGGAAACCAAAGCATGCTTGATGACTTTTCGGCTCCGCAGTCGTGGGACTGTCAGTGGTTTTTTCCGCCTCAGGTGGTTTATCTGAACCACGGCTCTTTTGGCCCTTCGCCCTCGGTGGTGCAACGAGAGCGGCAAAAGTGGCTTCAGCACATGGAAGCCAATCCCATGCAGTTCTATACCCGACAGTTGGCCCTGGAGCTGGAGCGGGTTCAGGAGCGCTTGGGCCAGTTTTTGCACTGCCACGGGCGCGACATCGCTTTGGTGGAAAACACCACCTCGGCCATGAACATCCTGGCCCGAAGCCTCCCTCTGGAGCCGGGAGATCGGGTCGTGATGACCGATCAGGCTTATGGAGCCGTGCTGAGACTGTTTGGCCAGGTGTGCCAACAACGGGGAGCCGAGCTGGTGGTGGCTCCCGTGCGATTCCCTGTAGAGTCGCCCGACCAGTTGGCCCAAACCGTGCTTGACCGTGTGGACCAACGCACGCGGTTGGTGGTGGTGGATCATGTCAGCTCTGCTTCGGCCTTGGTCTTTCCGGTGGAAAAAATCTGTCGGGAGCTTAGAGACCATCGGGCCTGGGTGGTGGTGGATGGAGCTCATGGACTGGTGATGCGACCGGTGGACTTGGAGAGCTTGGGTTGCGATTTTTATGTAGCCAGTTGTCACAAGTGGCTATCAGCTCCGTTTTGTTGCGGTTTTCTTTGGGCACATCCTCGCTGGCACAGCTTGATGCGCCCAGCAGTGGTGAGCTGGGGACGGACTTTCCCGGGCAACATTTCCGGCTGGGTGGACGAGTTCCACTGGCGAGGCACCTATGATCCCTCTCCCATGCTGTCTATCCCTGAGGCTCTGAAGTTCGTGGAGCAGGTGGGGGTAGATCGCCTGCGTGAGCACGGGCACAAGCTGGTCCAGAAGGCCCAAGAAGCCCTATGTGCTCTGCCTGGGGTGGAGCCGCTTTATCCGGCCCACTGGAACCTGTGCGGCACGATGCTCACCGTGCGTCTGCCCAGCAGACACGATGCCCTGGCCCTCCAGCATCGCTTGGCGCAGCAGCACCAGGTGGAAGTGATCGTGCCCAACTGGATCACGGAAACCTGGCTGCGCGTTTCCTGCTATCTGTACAACCGTCCCGAACACATTCAGCGCCTGGTGGATGCCGTGCGAAAAGAGCTGGGCCTTTGACCTTCTTTTCCGGAAATTGGCAAAAGGAGAACGGCTGGGCTAGTCCACACGCTGGATGGTCAGTCGCACCGAGCCAGAGTTGTCGCCCAGTTGGGACCAGGAATCGCGGCATCGGACATACAGCCATCCGTCCTGGGGAGCAGTCCAAGTGCCCTGAGCGCCCAGTTCGAACGGCTCGGAAAGCTCGTAGTTGGCAAATAGCACTCCCATCAGCTTGCCTTTTCCGTCCGGGCGTCCGTCGGCGCTGACGGCTTCCAGGGCGTCGAGTTTCCAGGAGCCTTGGGCCAGGTAGCGGAAACGCTGTCCGGCTCGCACAGCTACCGTGGTGGGCTGCCAGCCCCGGGCGGCTTGGACATTCACGGTGCGTTTGGCCCCACGGCGCAGAGTTCGGAATCGGGCTTTCCAGTTCCAAGCCACCAGGTCTGCACGGAAACCGTTGTCCACATGCTTGACGAAAAAGTCGTATTCAAACGAGATTTCCCGGGCAACAGAGCCATAGACACTTTGGAAGCTCACCCCAGGGCGTTGGGTCATCAGCCCGATGCCCAATGCCCGAAAGCGCCCTGAGTAGTTGGGATTGTACATCAACATGTGGCACAAAGCCCAACGCCAGGCGTAGGCTTGCCAGGAGTCGCCGGAGATTTGCCCTGGGGCGACGATTTCGGCCAAGGTGCGAGGGCGCGTGGTTTTTAGGTAAGTGATCACCACCGGCGGGACATCTACGGCCCGTTGGCCTTTTTTCCAATAGTTGCCCAGTTCGGCTAACCCCTCGGCGTACCAGGTGGGCCCTGTGGAACCAAAGGTCAACGCACAAAACGCGTGCACCGCTTCGTGCTGCACCACGCCGTGCCGATCACAGGAGTAAACAATGGACTCCACCTGATCGCCCAGCCGGCGCGTGATCGTCACCCCTTCTTTGTTCTGGATTTTGGCCACTGCTTCTGGAGGGAAAAGACCCAAGGGCCACTGTTCCAACTGGCGTACCACATAGCAGCGGATCGGTGCCCGAGGCTGGCGGCGAAAATACTGCACCAGCAGACCATACATGGTCTCTAGCTTGTCCAGCAGGATTCGGGCCTGACGGTCGGAGATGTCGGTGTGGAGCAGAAAGTGGGCGGACCGCACATCGCGTGGCTTGCGCGGCTCGTCGGAAAATCGGGCATAGCGATCCTCCTCCTTTATGGCCCGAGAGAGTGTTTTGCCTTCTCCCTGGCGGCGCAGGCGAATGTGGATGGACTGCACGGCCCAATCTCCCGTGTCAAAGTGGACCAATTGGGCCTGAACCACCTCGTCACCAGGTTGGACTCGGTCCAGATCGTTAGTGCGGAGGTGGACTTTAGCCTCGGGGTCCAGTTGGAACTTCAGCACGCGGCGTCGGAACCACCGATTGGGACCCACTTGCAACACTAACTCTCCCCGGCGCAGTCGCATCACCGGGGCGGTGATTTCAAACCGGGCCCGATCCCCCGACAAAATCTCCACCCGACGCAGCGAAGCCGAAGCGGCGTTGGTCCAGTGGATTTCCCGCAGTTTTTCCCTCGCAGCTCCGGTCTTGTTCAGCACCGCCAGTACGCGGACCATCACCCCAGGGCGAAGCTCCTGAGGAGCAGGCTCCCCTTCCACTTCCACCTTGGCCGGAAAGTTGATCACGGCTCCGGAGAGCGCCAGCCCTTGCTGCCCAGGGGGCTGGATGCGACACACCAACTCTTGGCCTTGCGAGGCCAAGGTGATCCGTCCCGGAGAAAGGGCTTTGACCGTGGCCCCCTGCACCGCGCGGCGCTCCAGAATCCGAATGGCCCGCTGGGCATGAGCCTGACTGGACAGGAAGGTCCAAAGTGCCCAAACCCCAACGGCTACTCGCCCCCAAGAGTTCATCGCCCAGGCTCCTTATTTTTCAGAACGGATGCCCCAGATGGGGTAGCGAACCCATTTTATTTTTCCCACAAGAGTTTCAAAAGGGTTTTGGGGAGCAGATGAGAAGCAGCCTTCGGGGTTGAAGGAGCTGCCATACGCAGCGTGCAATGGTGGTATCATTGCCGGCCGCCGCTTGGCATCAGCCTTTTTCTCTCTCGTCAAGCGGAAGCACATGACCTAATCTGGTATAAAAGCTCCCTCTCCGCTTACATAGGAAGCACAAAGATGTGCAGAGCCTTTAGTGCTTTGGCGTGGAGTGTGTGGTTAGGGTTAGCAGCTTGGGCTTGGGCTCAGCAAGAGCCGGCCCCTTTAACAAAGTATGAGTCCCGATTCCTGAAAAATGTCCGCCAAGTCACGCACGGGTTCGTCAAAGCCGGCGAAGGTTACTTTTCTCCGGATGGGCGGACCATCATCTACCAGGCGGTGCCGCAGGACTATCCGTTTTATCAGATCTACACGCAGCGATTGGACGGCGGGAAACCCCGGTTGGTGAGCACCGGACGCGGCCGGACCACCTGTGCGTATTTCCATCCCAGCGGTCAGAAGATCCTGTTTGCTTCCAGCCATCTGGACCCCAATTTGGCCCAAACCGAAGCCGAGGAGCGCAAGTATCAGGAGCAACTGCGTCGCAGCGGGCGTCGCCAGCGTTATCGTTGGGTGTTTGATCCTTGGATGGACATTTTTGAGGCCCGACCCGATGGCTCCCAACTGCGACGGCTCACCACCGCCCCCGGCTACGACGCCGAAGGAGCGTATGGTCCTCGGGGCCAGTGGATTGCTTTTTGCAGCACCCGAGACGGCGACCCGGACATCTATGTCATGAAAGCCGACGGTACCCAGGTGCGCCAACTGACCAACGCCCCCGGCTACGACGGAGGGCCGTTCATCTCCCCCGATGGTCAGTGGATCATCTTTCGCAGTGACCGGCACCAGGAAGGCTACTTGCAGCTTTTTGTGATCAGCTTTGATGGCGAGCGGCTGTTTCAGCTTACCAACGACCGGGGAGTCCATTGGGGTCCGTATTGGCATCCCAAGGCCCCTTGGATCATCTGGGCGGGAGCCGATCATTCCAACCCGAGCCGTCGGCCCAACTACGACCTGTGGATGATGCCCTATCGGGTGCGGGAAGGGCGTTTTGAGGTGGGCCATCGGGTGCGAATCACCAATCACCCGGCCGCCGATGTCCTGCCGGTCTTCTCCCCAGATGGCCGCTATCTGATGTGGACCAGCACCCGCACCCAAGACCGCTCCAGCCAGCTTTTCCTGGGCGAGTTTACGCTGCCCGAAGCGCGGTTTGATAACCAGTAGGGAAGCCGAATCGGACCATCTGGCTCAGGAGCCTAGGAAGTTTTGCTGCACGCGCAGTTGGGAG
Organism: Planctomycetota bacterium; assembly: GCA_024279285.1. Lineage (GTDB taxonomy): Bacteria > Planctomycetota > Planctomycetia > Pirellulales > S012-138 > S012-138. The sequence goes on along the minus strand of JAJRRR010000010.1, from coordinate 1,297 downwards.
CCTCGGGCCTGAAGCACCGCGGCCAGTTGCCCTTGGGGGTCCAAGGCCGCCACAAATTTCCCAGGGCGGAATCCCGGACGACGAATCGGCCGCCCGTGCTTCAACCGCCCAAGCTCTTGAGGGGTCAGTTGCACCGAGGGCAGATGGGCCACGGCTGCCCGAAGTGGTTCCAACCGCTGCCGCAACACCTGGGCAGAGAGCTCCTCCAGGGAAACCGCCCTTTGCAAGCGAAACTCCCCTACGGCCCGACGGCAAAGCTCTGACATCACGGCCGCCGTGCCCAGGGCTTGAGCCAAATCCCGACCCAAGCTCCGAACATAAGTGCCCGAACCGCAAACGATGCGCAGCCGCAGCCGAGGATAGTCATACTCCAGCACCTCCAGGCGGTAGATTTGCACCGGTCGGGGTTTGAGACGCAGGGGTTTTCCGGCTCGGGCCAACTCATAGGCCCGCTTGCCCCCCAACTTCACGGCCGAAAACGCTGGAGGAGATTGAAGCACCGTGCCGGTGAATCGGGGGAGAAGCTGCTGCACTTGTTCGGGAGTGGGCACGGGAGGATCGGACAACAGTTCTACTTCGCCTTGGACATCGTCGGTGGGACTGCGGCGACCCAGCAAAAAAGTGGCCTCGTACTCCTTGGGCATTTGCTGCACATAGCGGATCAATCGCGTCCCTCGGCCCACGCACACCACCAACACCCCCGTGGCCAAAGGGTCCAAAGTGCCGGCATGACCGGCTTTGGTTCCTGGGGGAAGATACTCCAGCACGCGATCCACTGCCGCGCGAGATGTGATCCCTGGGGGCTTGTTCAGATTCAACACGCCTTCGGGAGCTACGGAGTTCACGGCAGCACTCACCTGAAACGCCACCACCGAGAAACCACTCGCCAGAGGAAGAAACCCTATGCCACAAAAGTAGCCGAGGCCGGGTCGATGGCCACCCCTTGCGTCAAGCGACACAGGGCCTGAAGCACCAGAATCAACCCCCCCGGATCAAACATCTCCTCCAGCTCCTCCTCGTCTTCGTCGCACACTTCTTCAAAGTGCAGCACATCATACCGAGCATCGCACTTCTGAAGCGTGCGCAGCCGTTGGTGATCTTCTTTGGCCAGCGTGGATTGCATCAGTTCCTTTTGTAGCTCACGCACTTGTTCTTCCACCTCCTCCCCTTCCAGGTAGCAGATGTCCAGGGCGGAGTAGGAACCAGGGGCCAAGACGCTCATGGATTCCAGCTCTCCCTGCTGGTCCAAGCGCACGGAGCGGAATTGAAACATGGGATCCACATTGGCCAGGGCGGC
>JAJRRR010000093.1 GCA_024279285.1 Planctomycetota bacterium | reverse complement strand
TTCGGACTGGATCAGAATCTTTCCGGCTTGGGGGAAAGCGTCAAAACCTTCGTTGACCAGCACTCCGTTGACCAGAGCTTGAATGTGTCCGCCGCGGCAGATGATTTCGCACCGGGTCCAGTAGCCGTCGGGGCTTTCTACATCCTGGAAGCCTCGGAATCCGAGCACATCGCGCCAATCCGGGTCGCGTCCGAACCAGTTGATGCGTCCTCGGGTGAAGGTGCGTCGGGTGCCTCCGCGGTGCCAGACCCATTCCCCATCCCGATCCTTAGTCACCTCACAAGTGAGCCGCACGGGCACGGTGGACCCATCGGCATATTTGCCCCGAAGCACCAACAGATCGCCCACCCCTCCCTGGATGATCTGATACTCTATGGAAGCCATCCAGGTGCCGCCGTAGTTGCCGTCCGGACCCACGCAGTGGACCAAAATCCCGGAGTCTTTGGCCCGATCCTTGCGCGGGGCCCAGGTGCGCTTGCCCCACTTGAACTCGGCAATGAGGTGATAGTCGCGGTAAGCTTCCCGGGTGCGGATGTACCCGAACCCGTTGCCGGTGATATGAAGCATGCCGTCGGTGACTCGGAACACCCGACGAGGGTCTTCGTGTTTGGTATCGCGCAGCCAGGTGACCCAACCGCTGAGGTCTTTGCCGTTAAAGAGCTTGATGACCTGGGTGGGCCGGATGGCTTCGGAGCCAGAGTCTTTCGTCTCTTGGGCCCAGGTGGCCCTGGCCCAGAGCCCAAGAATCCCTATCGCACCCACCAGTGCAAGTTGTCGCATGTGCATCATTTCCACTCCTTGGGGCACTCGGCAAAGCAAGACTTTTCCAACGCACAAGCGTACCCGTCCATTGTACCACTCTGGTGGGAAAGTGTCAGACAAGTTGGGCGATAAACGAGGGGGAAGGGTGGAAGCAATTGCAATTTAGAGCCAAAGAGATAATCGACTATCGCTTGTTGATTTGGACAGGTTGTCCGCATCGGGCGACCTGCCGGTTGCCACTATCGGGCCGAAGCAGCCTTAGGACCCTTGGGCAGCTTGCCCCGAGAGTGGGCTTTGGGCTTGGCTTCCAGGACGGCTTGGCGCAGTTGGGCCACTTCTTCCGGGGTCAGCAGGCGCCAGGCTCCCGAGGGCAAGGCCCCCAAACGCAGAGGACCAAACCCGATCCGCTTTAGTTTCATCACTTTGTGACCCAATCGGGCCAGCATGCGGCGAATCTGACGGTTGCGGCCCTGATCCAGCACCATTTCTACCCAGGTGCTGAGCTTGTGCCGTTTGCGGATCCTCAGACGGGCTACGCGAGCAAACCCCTCGGCCAGATACATCCCCCGAAGCAGCTTTTGCACATCCTCGCCCGAAAGCAGCCCGGCCACCAAGGCCAGGTAGGTTTTTTCCACGCCATAGCGAGGATGAGCCAAACGGTTGGCCAGTTCTCCATCGTTGGTCAGCAGGATCAGTCCTTCGCTGTGCAGGTCCAGGCGGCCCACGGGAAACACCCGAGGACGCTCTGGCACTAGGTCAATAACTCGGGTGCGTCCGGCAGGGTCCCGGGCGGTGCAGACCACTCCGGGCGGTTTGTTGAGCATGTAGTAAACCAGCCGGGGAGGGCGCACTAGTTCGCCGTCAACGCGGATCTGTTGTTTGTGAGGATCTACTTTGGTCCCCAACTGGGTGACCACCTGGCCGTCCACTTCCACACGGCCGGTGGCAATTAGTTCCTCACACTGCCGCCGGCTGCCATAGCCGGCTGTGGCCAACACTTTTTGCAATCGCTGCAAACCGGCAGAACCGGATCCAGATTCCTGGGACATGGAAACACCACAAGTGCCAGAGAGGATCCATCGGAATCACCCCAACGGCTCTGTTGTTATCTTATCCGCCACTGGGTCAAAGGGGAGCAAGTTTTCCCGACAAACAGAAAAAAACCTCCGAAGTTCCCAGGCAGACCAGGCTTCTTTACTCCCTTGGGGAAGCAGCCGAGGAACCTCCGTCCAGGGACACCAGATCTTCTACCAAACGCATGGCATAATCGGAGATGCGCTCCAGGCGTTGAGGCCAGGGTTCGGGAAAGGAGCTTTTGGGCAGTGCTTGCCAGGGCTGAGGGAGCCACCGGGCGATGGAATGATGAATTCTTCGATTCAAAGCCCGAGATGCTGCCGGGCGGGTCAGCAAGTTCCAAAATGCACTTTGCAATGAGCTGCGAAGCATCATCCGCAAAGTGGACAGCGATTGGGCCGATCGCTGAGGTCTGAGTTCTTGGGCCAGCTCTAGAGCCCGATCCGGGTCATGGGCCCAATGGGTCACGGGGCCCCAAGTGCCTAACCGGGCAATGAGCAGATCGCACCATCGTTGAGCCCTACGACGCAGATGATTCAGCCGCAGGGCGTCTTCCGCCGGCACTCCCGAGGCGTGCAGCAGCAGCATCATGGCCCGAAGCCGCGCTTCGCTGTGTGCTACAACGACACTTCGGGCCACCGGTTCCGCTTCCCGAGGGCGGTCCTGCTCCCAAAGCGTCACGGCGGCTGCCCAAACTCGGGTCAACATTTCCGAGGCAAGCAATTCCTCCAGCGTCCCGCATAGTTCGTCCCAAGCCCTAGCCTGGGCCTGAGCATCTTCCATCGGACTTTCTTGGCGAAAGCGCTTCATTTGGGCAAACCACAGATCCATTCGGGCCTTGGAAGCCAGCCAATATTCGTTCAGCGCGTCCGGAGGCAAGCTCTGCTGACACCACGGAGCCTGAGGAGCTGTCAACACCACATCGGCAGCAAGCAACAACAGCTCTTTGACATGCATGGGCATCAACCCCTGGCTGTGCGTCCACAAGTGTCGGCAGGGAAGTGCAAACCTGGTGCCAACTTGAGTGGACACAGCACCCCCTTCCAAAGTGCTTTGATTTTCAGGGGGTTATGTCGCATCAACTCGTCCGGCGAAGCCAATGGCCCCGATCCGGTGTTGACCCGGAGCATCAGGGCCAAGCCACACTGTTGCCCACGGCCCACACCCTCGTTTCACGCAGGTTGGCCCAGCAGATGTTGCTTGGCGCCGAGGACTGTGGGAAACTACACTGGAAGCTAAACTGGGGAGTTTCTGGACATCCACCGGGTTCAACCCACTCAGGGGCACCCTTGGGCGGGCCAGTCCGCAGGCGGAGAAAGGACCAAAGCGGGTGAACCAAGAGCCGAGAGTCGACTTCCGCCAGGCGGCTTTGGCCAGTGGTCTGGTCAGCCGCGAGCAGTTGGAAGAGGCTGAGCAGTTGTTGCGTCAGCGGGCAGAGAATCAGTCTGTTCCTGTTGTGGAAATCCCCCAGGAAGAACTGGCCCAAGCTCTGGTTCAGCTCGGCTATCTGAACGCCTGGCAAGCCGATCAGCTTCTCAAAGGGAGGACCAAGTGGACCTTGGGCCCTTACCGCATTTTGGACGCCATTGGCCAAGGCGGGATGGGCCAGGTGTTCAAAGCCGAACACACGCTCATGCGGCGCGTGGTGGCCATCAAAGTCCTTCCCCTGGAACGCTCCACTCCTCAGGCCATTGCCGACTTCCAGCGCGAAATTCAGGCTCAGGCCCAACTAGACCACGAGAACCTGGTTCGGGCCTACGACGCCGGTCAGGACGGCAGTGTTTACTACCTGGTGACCGAATATGTGCCGGGCTGGGACTTGCGGCGACTGGTGAAAAAGCGAGGGCGGCTGAACATGTATGCCGCCGCAGCCGTCATTACCCAAGTGGCCCAAGCCCTCGACTACGCCCACCGTCAGGGATTTGTCCATCGGGATGTCAAGCCGGGCAATGTGCTGGTTACTCCCGAGGGAGTGTGCAAACTTTCAGACTTGGGCCTAGCGGGTCATGTGGACGAACTGTGTGAGCCAGGAAGCCACCGCATCGTGGGCACCATAGACTATTTGGCCCCGGAGCAAATTGTGGCACCAGAGAAGATCGGGCCGCCGACGGACATTTATGCCTTGGGATGCACGCTTTACTACGCCGTGACGGGCAAGGTGCCTTTTCCCGGCGGCACTCCCCGCGACAAGGCCCGAGCCCACTGCTCAGAGCAACCCTTGGATCCGCGTCGTCTCAACTCCATGTTGGACGACGAGTTCGTGGACTTGATTGCCGACATGATGATGAAAGATCCGGCGGCCCGGGTGCAGTCGGCGGCCGAGGTGATTCGTCGGCTCCGTCCTTGGGCAGGGGACGATCCGGTTAAGACTGCTGCCATTGCTTTGCAGGGGGGCACTCCGCCGGTGCGTCGGACCACCACTGCTCTTGCTTCCGTCTCCCCTGAGGTGCTTAACCAATTGGCCGATGTCCGGCCTTTGCCCGAAGTGGCCCCACCTGTGGAAACCCCCAGCCAACTTTCCCAAGGTACAGTGCCCGTGGCTTCGGCTACCGAAGAAACCTTTCCCGCCGAATGGCCCCCCCTGGCCCATCAGTTCCAATCCCGAGAACCGCTACCCAAAAGTATCAAGTGGCTCATCACCATTAGCATCGTGGCAGTGATTCTGACTGTGGTTGGGATGGTGGTGTTGTCACTGCTTTAAGCAGTGTCGGAAAAGCAAGCGTCTTGCCTTTTGACCCTTAAGCAGGCGAACTCAAAACGCCTCTTTGAGTCAAGAGCGAAAACGGCCAAGCGTCCAAAGGCGAGACAAAAGGAAGCCAAGAGGCTCCGTGCCTTCCGACAGAAGCTGAAGCCACCAAGCAGCCCCACACATCATCTTTCGGGGCACTGGGGAGAAAAAGGGCCCATCAGGGAACCTGGTCCCAGGGTGGAGGATTACGCAACGAAGCTCCTGCTGGAAAAAGGTGCCGGGACACGAACTGCGGCGCATTATCAGGCTAAGGCTGCGGCGTTGAGGCTCGAGACTCCGACGCCGAATCTCCTGAGAGTTTAGAAACAGGCACGAGAAACTGCTGGCGAAACTCGGCATGGGAGTGCAAGGGCTCAAACAGTTTGTCCTTCTGCACCACTTTAGGATCCAACCCGTGACGGATTCCTTGTTGCAAAAATTCCCAGGCTCTTTCATGGAAAAACGCCACTGCCGCGTTGGAGTTCGGTCGGCGTTGAGCAACACGCCGGGCGCATTTCATCATCACCCGCGCTGCGTTGTAGGCATCGTGGCCAGGATGCCATCCCAGTTGGGCAATGCGTCGGGCAAAGTGGTAGGCTTTTTCCTGGTCTTGAAGCAAAGCATGGGCTTGGGCAAGGAGACTCATGTGGGTCAGGCCCATCTCCAACACCCTTTGGGAAGCTCCCCGGTGCACCAAGGGTTCAAGCAGAGGTTGTGCACGATGAAGATACTCCAAAGCCGTTTCGGCCTTGCCCCGCTGGAGGTGCCACTGGGCCAGTTGAAGCAACTGGTTGATCAGCTTCAACTGCACGGCTTTCTGACCGGGCAAAAGTTGGTGGAGCCGTTCCAAGTGGACCAATGCTTCCTCCCAGCACTGCCGCACTTCGGAAAACCGACCTTGTTTTTCCAACACCATCGCCTGATACCTCAGACAATTCGCCAGCGTGTTCCGATATAAGGCGTGTTGGGGATAATCTTGCACCAGTTGGGTGAGGATTTTTCGGGCTTGTTCAAATGTGTTCAGGGCTTGCTCCAGTTCGTTGAGTTCCATCTGGGCGGCAGCCAGGTTCATCAACGAAGCGGCCAAGGAGCGACGATACTGGCCCACCTGAGGATGCTCCTGGCACAGTTGCTGTTTCACCTCTATGGCCTGACGATAGAACTTTTGAGCCTCCTGAAACTTCCGTTGCAAATGCACCAGCATGGCCAGACCGTGCCAACTGTCGGCCAATGCGAACTTGTAATCTGGCACTTGCGGGTACAGATCGCACAGTTGGCGACGCAAGGCGATGGCCTGGGAAAAAAGCGACTGAGCTTGATCGTACTTTTTTTGCTGACGGTAGAGTGCCCCCAGGCGATCGGTGGCCAAAGCTAATCCTTGGATCAACCGAGGCACAGGACCAAAGCGTTCCACCAGTTGTTGGCGGATTTGTCGGGCTTGCCGGATAGGTTCCAACGCTTCGGAATATCGCTTCTGGTGAAACAGCATGTTGCCATAGTTGAGATAGTATCGGGCTAGTTCGTTTTGGGCGGCCAAGGGATCCGGAGCGGCGTGAACATGTTGTTGAGCCAGCCGGATTGCGTTCTGATAAGCCGGAAGAGCTTTTTCAAACTGCTGGGCACTGGCATAAATACTGCCCAGTGAATTCCATGTCGCCGCCAGGGTGCGTGCAAACCTGGGCTTGTCTTCCGGAGCGGCTTTTCCCAGGGCGGCTTGGGCCAGTTCAATGGCCTCGCGCAACGCAGAGGCGGCTTCCTCATGCCGCCCTTGATCCATAAGCAAAACGCCCAGATTGTTCAGCACTGCGGCCAGAGCTCCCTGAATACTCTCACTTTCGGGATCGCGTTGAAGCAACTGCCGATACAATGCCACCGATTGGCGAAAAGATTCCTCGGCCTGCCGATGTTCGCCCAATAATCTCCTGATGGAACCGATTCGGGCCAGGCCATCTGCCCGAATCCGCATCCCTTGGACATCACTTCCGGCCAAGCTGGCCAGCTTCTCATAACGCCCCAAAAGCTGCCGCAGAAATTGCCGGCGGTGGGTTTGATCCAGTCCTGGTTGTGCCAGCCAGTGTTGAATGGCCCGATCGGTAGCGGTTTGCAAGGCGTTCACTGCGGCTTGCAGTGCCTGGGTGCGTGCATCGCGCTGGGCCAAAGCTTCACGGTAGTGCTGCTGAGCCAGTTGACGCTGTTGTTCGGCCAGTTGCTTTTGATGGCGAACTTGGACCAGGGCATAGCTAATAGCTCCCAACCCGATCAAAAGCAACCCGATGATGCTCACCGAGGCCCAGAGCACCACGCGGCGTCGGCGGTGGGCTTCGGCAGCTCGGGCCAAAGCCTCAGCTTTTTGCAGCTCCGCTTGTCGGGCTCGTTGCTGGGCTTGTTGGCGGATTTGGGCAATGGCTTGGGCAAGTTCCGTAGCAGAAGCTGGACGGCAATCGGGATCAAAAGCCAAGGCTTGACGGCACAACTGAACCAGTTCCTCCGGGGCCGAACATCGCTGGAGCCGCTGATATGCCTCCTCCAAATCCCCACGAACTGCTTTGAGCAACACCTCATGCCCATCTCGGCCCAAGTAGGGCGGATGACCCGTGAGAATCTCACACAGCACAGCTCCCAGACCGAAAACATCGCATCGGGCATCCAAGCGGTCCAACTCTCCCCCGGCTTGCTCCGGGGCCATGTAGGCCGGAGTTCCTAAGGCTTGGCCCGTCATCGTCACCGAGCCATGTCGCAGGGGCGTTTCAATGGCCGTCATCGGTACAGACGGTGGAGAACTGGACCGAGGTGGGGCTTTTCCTGGGGGTGACTCCTGAAGCACTTTGGCCAGCCCCCAATCCATCACCTGCACCTCTCCATGAGCGCCCACCATGATGTTGGCCGGTTTCAAGTCTCGGTGGATGACACGATGAGCATGAGCATAGCCTACCGCATGACACACCTGTTCAAAGATGCCAATGAAGTAGTCCAAACGCTCGTCGGGACTGTGCCGCTGCTGGAGCAAGTGGCGCAGAGTTTGACCCTTGATAAGCTTCATCACCAAATAAGGCGAACCATCAGGCAAACGGCCCAGGCTGTGCACCGGGGGAATGCCAGGATGCTGAAGCTGGCCGGTGATCTGGGCTTCAGTGACAAATCGGGTGATGGCCGATGGATGCTTGCGAAACTCGGGCCGAAGAAACTTGATGGCCACAGTTCGGGCAAGTTGGGTGTCGCGTGCCAAATACACCACCCCGACTCCCCCTTGGCCCACCTCCTCTAAAAGTTCAAACTGCTCCACCCGATCCGGAATACCCTCGCTTCTGGCAGATCCGGCTCTCTTTGCAGCAGAAAACTCCAAGGTCTCTGCGGCGGAAGCAGAGGGAGGCGTTTCGGCTTGGAGAAGTAATCGCTCCACTTGGTTTTGCAGTGCCTGGTTATCTGCGCAGATGCGCTGCAGAAACTGGCGTCGGGCTTGGGGATCCTCTATCTCCCGAGCCAACCGTGCAATCTCTCCCGCGTCCATCTCTGCCCTCTTGGAAAGAGGAAAATCCACAAGCACAAACTGATTCTATACTACGCTTGTGGACATAGTGAGTAAAGCCAAAAGCTCTTTCATTTGTGAGCAACTGCACTAACCCGGCAAAAGACAAATCCCCTTTTTCAGCCAAGGGGGCCATAATCTCTCCCAAGGTTATGGTGCGCGCTTAAGACAACAGGCGTTTTTGTCAAAAATTGCTTATTCAAAGAAATCCCTTTTGCAGCAGAACTTCAAGAACACACAGGTTTCTCAAGAAGCTTCCTCAGAGGATGTTTTATAAAAGATAAAAAAATTAAGAATAAAGATCATTCCTCGTCCGGCAGTACAACTTCCCGCAACCAAAGCACAAATGAAACCCGGCATGTTTTGAAATAGTCTGCCATGCGAGCCCTGGTAACACCCCCTTTGAGAGCCAAGTCCAGTTCCAAGCAAGGGTCACCGGACTTGTTCAGATAGGATCGCGAATATCTTTTGGAGCGATTCCAGGCATTCACTTTGCGAAGTGTGGCATCACCAGCAGGGATGGAGACATGAAACAACAAGGAGTTTTGATCCTCGTTGAGAAGAACAAGTGTTTTGAATTCGCCAATCTTCCAGAGAATTACTCCTGCATCTTCAATGGTTACCTCGTAACCAATGCTTTTCATAAATGCGTGCAACTGGCGTGTGGAGATGGTCTTGACAATCTGAGAAGGATTTTCTGGCTTTTTTTCGGGTTCTTGGGCCCGGGCGCCATAGACACCGGCCAGCATTGAAACGGCAGCCAGCGCAACAAAAAAACGGCAGCAGTTGCTGAAGAAGTTCATCTCTGTCCCCCGATGCACTTAAGGAACGCCAAAGTCCTGCTTCCTGCCCGGGTAAGTCTTACCTTCCTAGCAACGGTGTGTAAGCACAAAACTTTTCGCATTTTACTGCTGAAGTTGTGTGAGTCAAGTTTCCCATCCCACAGCTCCTCAACGGGGGAATGCTTGGAGGGATGGGATTGGGGACAAAAAGTATTACCGTTGGCAGGTGTTCAGGGGTGAGGAGTTAGTCCTGACAAAGAGTTTCAGAGGTTCTGGATAGGCGGTGGAGTGTCATTGGGTCTGGCAACACTTTTGTCGCCGGATTTGAACCAGGCTGCGGGTCTCTGGGGTTGCGGAAGCTTTGCCTGCGGATGGATGGAGTCGTTGCGAGGGTAGCTAGGCCCTATCTGGTGGGTGCAACTATGTGCAAATCTCTGCCAGCAAGCCAGAGTGTTGCAGCAGAGCAAGCCCCCAGCCCGATAGAGTCGGGCGTTTTGCCCCGTTGCATCTTGTGAGGACTTTGTTAGGATTCCAATAAGGGAAAACAGAAAACTTGCTTCCCCCCACCAGGGGGATCCGGGAGTGAGTTTCTGGAACCTGCAACTAGCGTCGCGAAGAGACGATACCGGCAAGGACCACACGCGCCACGAAGGAAACGCGCTACTGCTTGAAAGAGGCTGGTTGATGGAAGGTTTTGTGCTGATTGCACTTTCGTTAGTTATGCTGGGACTGATCGGGTTGGGCAGTGAGTGGAGGTGTTGGCTGCCGGCCCGAGGGGGAGTTCCCTTTTGTCAGTCCCTGCAAGCTGCCCAGCCGTCTGCAAGCAGAGCGCTTCCGGTTGGCTCGTGCGGCCCGACGCTGTCGCTCCTAGAGGGCGGCGGTGCTGCTGGAAGTACTCCCCCAGGGGGACTCTCACTCCTCAAGGGGTGTCTTGTCTTTTCTTCTGCACGCTAGAGGATCAGGTTCTGGACCGACGCTCCCCGGATCCCACCTCTGCGGGTGGGTGGATCATTGCCAGGGAGAGCGTCAGAGATGAATCCGGTGGTCATTGTCGTCACGGCTGCCATTTCGGCAGTGTTGACTTTCGTCGTGATTCGTCTGTTGGACCATCTGCGTCGCCGCGATGCGGAGGCCGAAGCCCGAGAAATCGTCGCTCAGGCCGAGAAAGAAATTGAAAGTCGGCGGCGTGAAGCCGAACTGGAACTGAAAGAAAAAACTCTCCAGCAAAAGGCCGAAATTGAACGCGAACTGGCCGCTTTGCGCCAGGAGCTTCACCAACGCGAACGCTCCTTGGACAAACGCCAAGACATGCTGGAACAGCAAGCCCAGGAACTCCGCAAACGCGAGCAGATGGTGGAATACAACCAGCGTAAGCTGGCCGAACAAATCGCTGAAAATCGCCGGCGCGGAGAGCAACTCCAACGGCTCATCCACGAACACCAACAAAAGCTCCAGGAAGTCAGTCGCCTGGATCGCCAAGAGGCCGAGCGGCGACTAATGAACCTCTTGGAGGAAGAATTAAAGAAGGAAGCCGGAGAGCGGATCCTGCGCTGGGAACGCAAAATCCGCGAAACCTGTGAACAAAAGGCCCGAGAAATCCTCATCACCACCATCCAACGCTACGCCGCCGCCCACACCGCCGACTCCACCACCAGCACCATTGACATTCCCAACGACGAAATGAAAGGGCGGATCATCGGCCGCGAGGGACGGAACATTCGGGCCTTTGAAAAGGCCACCGGGGTGGATGTCATCATTGACGACACCCCTGGGGTGGTGGTGGTCAGTTCCTTTGACACGGTGCGCCGTGAGGTAGCTCGGCTGGCTCTGAAAAAACTCATCGCCGATGGCCGCATCCATCCATCACGCATTGAAGAAGTGGTGGCCAAAACCCAAAAAGAGCTGGACAATCACCTGCTCAAGCTGGGACGCGAAGCCGCTCAAGAGGTAGATGTGGACAATCTGCCTGAGCGGATTTTGTATCTGCTCGGACGGTTGCACTTTCGTACCAGCTATAGCCAGAATGTGCTGCGGCACTCCATAGAAGTGGCGTTTTTGGCCGGAATGATGGCTGACGAGTTGGGCATGGATGCGGCTTTGGCTCGTCGGTGTGGGCTGCTGCACGACATTGGCAAAGCGGCGGATCATGAAGCCGAAGGGGGACATCCCAAGATCGGAGCCGACATCCTGCGCCGTGCCGGAGAACCGCCCGAGGTGGTCCACGCTGCTTTGGG
>JAJRRR010000092.1 GCA_024279285.1 Planctomycetota bacterium | reverse complement strand
TGTCGCTGGTCCTTCCCCCGCTTCGGGAACGCAAGGAGGACATCCCCCTGCTGGTAGAACACTTCCTAGGGTCGCAATGGCAGATTGAGCCCCAAGCCATGGAAGCCATCATGCGCTACTCATGGCCGGGCAATGTTCGGCAGTTGATCAACGCCATAGATCGGGCCAAGATTCTGGCTGACGAGCAGGTGATTCGTCTGCGCGATTTGCCACCGGAGGTGGTGGCTGCCAGTGGTGCGGTTCCTGCGGGGCCGGTGGTCCAAGGGGGAGAAGCTGCTCCTCCGTTACGGCTTTCTGATGTTCAGCGCCAGCATATTTTGCAGGTGTTGCAGCGTGAAGGCTGGAACAAGGCCCGAGCCGCCCGAGCTTTGGGAATCAGTCGGCGAAGCCTGTATCGGCTGTTGGAAAAGTACCAAATCCGCCGGCCTTCTCCTTAATGGACGGGGTGGGGATTGGAGATCAAATGTAATACATCGGCTGCAACTGGCTGGGCAGACGCTGGATGAGTTGAGCCAAGGTGGTCTGCTGCAAAAATTGCCTCTCTTGCTCATCCAGTTGATCCCAAAGCCCTTGGAACACCGGAGCCAAAGGGGACTGAGCAATAGGGGGTCGGGCTTGCAGATCATGAGACCGAACTGCCTGAATGATGTCCCAAACCGAAATCCGCTCTGGAGGATGAGCTAAGATGTATCCTCCGGACGACCCTCGGGTGCTATGAACAATGCCGGCCTTCTTCAGCTCCCGTAAAATTTGCACCAGAAAACCTTGGGGGATCTGATGCCGCAGGGAGATGGTTTTCACTTGCAGGCGTTGTCCACTACGGTAGTGCAGAGCCAGCTCCAAAGCAGCAACACAAGCGTACTGCACACGCGCGGAGAATCTGGACACTTTATTGCGACCCTTACTGCCTGGGTTCCTGTGCCCAGCCCCCTTCAGCATGGGCCACCAGAGCCCAAGGCTTTTCGATCCTAACCCCCAGCCCCCCCAATGTGCAAGTCAGGGAGAATCCTCCTTGGCGAAGGAGCTTGCGACCTTCCCTTTGGCTTGCGGATCTGGGATCCGATGTTGAAGCTCAGGTCGGAAAACCTTTTTAAGCTCAGGCGGAACTGAGCATTCTTGCATCTGGGGCAGACCAGCGGCAAAATGGCTTCTCCGCTTCGGATGTCTGTGATTCCCTAGATGTGGAAAGGTCATGCGGGATGGCTTCTACGGTGGAAGTGATTCTCAGCGGATTTGCTGACGAAGCGGCCAACCACAAAACGGCCATTGAACAGTTTGCCGCGTTTGCGGCCATGGGGTTGCAGTACTATAGCATTCGGTTCATAGACTTGGGCTCGGGGGTGAAGAATGTCATGCAACTGACCCGAGCCGAGCTCCGCCAAGTGATCCGCTTGCAGGAAGAGTTTGGACTCCAGGTGGCCACCCTCGGCTCGCCCATCGGCAAGGTCAAGCTCCTGGATGTGGAAGACGGCACCAGCAACCGCTATGTGCCGTTTGCCAAGTATCTGAAGAACGAGGTCAAGCGGGCCTGTGAGCTGGCCTGTGCTCTGGGCACTCGGCTCATCCGAGGGTTTTCCTTCTATCCGCCTCGGGGAAGTGATCCTCGGGAACATCTCAGTCAGGCTGCCGATCAGTTGGCCCAAATCGCCGAAATGTGCCAACAGTACGAACTGGTTTTTGGATTGGAGGTGGAGGCGAACCTGGTGGGCCAGAATGGGTATCTGATGGCCGAGCTTTACCGCCGGGTGGGACAGCCCAACTTGAGGCTCATCTTTGACGGGGCCAACCTCTCCTGCCAAGGCTACACGGCCGATGAGATTTACCAGCAATATCGGGCCATGTGTCCGGGTTTGGGTTGGTTGCACATCAAGGACTATCGTCATCCGGGCAAGATTCGGCGTCTGGAGCATGTGGACGAAGAAGCGCTGAAGCACTTCGTGCCGGCCGATCAGGGAGACACAGGCCATGAACGAATCTTGCGGCACTTCGCCACCCAGGTGCCGCGCATCACGCGAGTGCTGAAAAAGTTCGGGGCTCCTGGGGTGGTGCTGGACCTGGAACCTCATGTCAAAGGCGGAGGCCAATTCGGCGGTTTCAGTGGCCCTGATGGCATGGGCGTGGCCCTGCGCAGCCTGTGCCGACTGCTGGACTATGTGGGCATTGGCTACCATCTTCGGGACTTTGAGGACATCCGCCGCGCACGAGGATTTTAGCCCCCGGCTGTTTCTGTCGTTAGAGGCCGCTAGGTGCTCCGGCTTGGCTTTCTCGGGTAAGTTGAGCTGGCCTGAAGGAGGATTTTGGTTTAGTTTGCATAAGGAAAAGGGGTTCTGATCCAAGAACATTCCTGTTTGAATGGGCAGCTTGCCAGTGGCCAACTACCTAGTCCGATACGGCGCAGTAGGACTGATAGCACCATTTGAATCGGTCGGGCAGAAGCGGTGGGCTCGCGGTGCTCGGGTGGTGGTGCGCAGTTCTCGCGGAATGGAATGTGGGGAGGTGTTGGCCTCTTACGATCGGTCCTTGCCTGCTCAGGGGGTGATTTTGCGGGCCGAGAGTGTGGAGGACCAGTTGGTATGGGCCCGAGCCCAAAAAAACCGCTCCCTGGCCCTCCAGCGGTGCGAGCAAGTTCTGGCTCAGCACCACTTGCAAGATGTGCTGCTTGATGCCGAATACCTGCTTGATGGCAGCACTCTGGTGTTCTACTTCCTGGGCGAGCCGTCGGCACAAGCGGTGGAGCTGTTAGACACGCTGGCTCGGGAGCTGGAGGCCCAGGTGAAGTTCCAAGACTTTTTGCGTCTTGTGGAACAAGGGTGTGGGCCGGAGTGTGGCACCCAGGAGGCTTGTCGGAGCTGTGTGGACGGTTGTGCTTTGGCCCAGTGGTGTCATGCCCACCGTTCGGCTGCCACCCCTGCGGAAAGCTAGTCAGGCTCGGTTTTCTTTTTCCAGCAGCAGTTCCAGGTAGCTTTTTCGGATGACGGGTCCCAGGCCCAATTGCTGCCCCAGTTGGAGCAAAGTTTGTTGCAACAGCGGGGCTTGGTCTTCCGGACAAGTTTTTTCCAGCTCCAGAAACGGTCCCAAATCCTCCACCTCGTCCCAAGCCACACCGATGGGGCCTAGTTCACTGGGCAACTCTCCCAACCGGCGGGTCTTGCGCACATGATGCAGGGGACGAAAGCCCAGGTGCTGCAAAAACTCCACCGCACAAGCCCAAAGCTCCTCCCCTTGGCCGGCCAAGGGCAACTCCAGCTCCTGACGAGTTTTGGTCTTGGGGTCCAACTTCGGGCCCTTGTAGGTCAGCCAGAGCTGCTCTCCTTGCCGGCGCAGTCGCAAGGCTTCGTCGGTTTGAGCGAAGTTTCGGACAGGATGGGCGAAATACAGGTCTTCCTGCACCACCTCCCCCAGCCAGCGCACCCCAAGCTGCTGCAACCGCTGACGAAGCTGCCCTGGGGCGTCCACGGCGTATTTGACTTCGGCTTCTATCATGAGCCAAGAGCGGTGAAGCTAAAGCAGTCCTTGTTCCCGAGCCCAACTCCGCAAAGCTCCCTCGTCCACACGCTCCAGAGGCCGGTAGGCCGGGTGGCGGACCACTTTATAGGGACTGTTGCTTCGGGTGTTGTAGCAACAAATGATGGACCAACGGGGCTTGTCCGAATGATTCTGATCGGAGCGATGCAACAGGTTACAGTGGAAAAACACCGCGTCTCCCGGCTCGGCTTCCAAATAGAGGTGCTCGTGGTGTTTTTGGGCGGCTTGGACTCGTTCCGGGTCGGCTCCGGTCTGGTCGCCGGTGGTGATGTGGTCAATCCGGCCCAGGTGATGAGAGCCCCGAAGAACCTGCAAGCACCCGTTTTCCCGCGTGGAGCGGTCCAAAGCAATCCAGACGGTCAGCAGCCGGGGATAGAGGCAGCCGAAGTTGTACCAATAGCCGTAGTCCTGGTGCCACTCCCAGGCTCCGCCCACCTGGGGTTCTTTGAGGATCAGCTTGGTGTGCCAGTGGTAAACTTCCTCGCCCAAGAGCTGCTGAGCCCGATCGGCGATTCGGGGCAAGCGACTCAGCAGACCATAAGGGGGCACATCCGGATCGTTCCACAACGCCAGGCGAACCGGCTGGCCTGTGGAGTCCCGACGACCATAAGCCGCTTGGGCCAAATGCTGATCTGACCGGGCAAACCGAAGCAAGGCTTCCACTTCCTCCGGTGCCAACAAGCCCCGCACTACCACAAACCCGTCTTCTTCGTACTGCCGCTGCTGCTGAGCCGAAAACAATTGTGTCATGAGGCCTCTCCTACTGTGGAGTTCCGGTAACCAAGGCCTTTTTAGCTTGACACGCCTCAAAAACAATATCAAGCACCGCTCTCAAGAAGCTTCCAAAGTTGCTCATAAAAATCAATAAAACCTGAAGATAATTTTGAAGAACGATCTTAAGTTATTTCTCTCGGCACAGGGTGGTGGTTTCCGGCTGAGCGGCAGGGCCCTTTTTTCCCAAAAATCCGAAAAAAGCGCGAACTTTTTCTCCTCGTGCACATCTATAATAGCGGGATGAGAGATTGGGCCAGGATTCTGGATGGGAAAAAAACATGGCTCGCCTGTGGGTGTTCGCAGTGGCAAGAAGCTTTCCTGCCCACCAACCAGCCCTGGTGGCAGGGGGGGAACGGCTCCCGCTTAGGGAGGTTCCTACCAGGGTTGTGGTGTGCACTGCGAGCCTTCTAGGCTAACTTTCCCCGGTTGCTTTCGGATCTCTAGGCTTCGTGGAGGAAAGTTCTGGGTTGAGCCGTGGAGTGTTGTGCGTTTTGCAAAGTGCGGGATGACTTTTGGGGACGCGTCTGTGCTAAGGAGGTGTGGATGCGATTCACTCAGTACCAACTGCGACAACTGACCCACCTGGCCACTCAAGCTCGCCAGGGCAACCAGCAAGCTTTGCACGAGCTGATTCACATGCTGCGACCTTGGCTGGCCCAGTTGGCCGAACACTTTGGCCAATTGGCCGAAGATCTCACCCAAGAGGCCATCGTGCTGATGATGAAAAACATTCAGCGGCTGCGACGGCCGGAAGCGGTACTGGGTTGGGCCAAAGGCTGCTTGCAGCAAGCCGGCAAGCAGATGCTCCGCAACCAGCGCCGGCAGCAGAAGATCCGTCAAGAGCTGGGTCAGCTTTGGAAAGAGGCCTCCTACGGAGCCGGACCGGTTCAAGCCCTCTTGTTGGATGAGCGCAGTCGGGTCATCCAGGAACAGTTGGCCCAGTTGCCAGATCACTTGCGCCTAGCTGCCGAAGCCCATTACTTGGAAAACTGCTCCGTGCAGGAGATCAGTCGCCGCTTGGGCTGCCCGGTCGGTACGGTTAAACGCCGTCTCCACGATGCCCGACGCCAGTTGCGCCAAGCGGAGGTGTTGCTGGCCATTTGAGTTCCATCGGCCCAGAGTCGGAGCCGGGAGCTGCTAGCTCCCGGTTTTTTTGCGCAGCCGATGGACCAGAAACTGATGCTTGCGATTGAACAATCTCCGGTAGCCCAATAGCACTGCCGCCGTGGTGCCCAAGGCCGTAGCTGAGGCAATTAAAAACATAATCACAATCTGGTACTTGACGGCGTTCCAGGGACTGACTCCGGCCAGGAGCTGCCCGGTCATCATGCCCGGCAAGCTCACAAGTCCTACCACACTCATGGAGTTGATAATCGGCAGCATGCCGGTGCGCACCGCTTCGCGGATGGATTCTTCGGCGGCCTCATAGGCCGTGGCTCCCAGGGCCAGGAACCCTTCCACGCGTTGGCGTCCTTGGGCCAACAGGCCGGTAAGACGATCCACGCCTAAGGCTATCCCGTTGAGTGTGTTGCCCAACAACATGCCTAGCAGGGGGATGAAGAACTGGGGGGCGTACCAGGGCCGGTTTCCAATTACCGCTGCCACCGCCACCAGGGTGATGAGCCAATTGCTACAGCCCAACGCCACCAGCCCGTCCCACCAGATCGCACGATAACGATGCTGAATCCGATCCACCGCCGACAAAGCAGCCACCACAGTCATGGCCGTTCCCCATAGCAGCACCACTCCCACATGTGCCCAATGAAACACATACTGCAACACCACTCCCACCAGCAGCAATTGAACCACAGTTCGGGTGGCTGCCCAAAGGAGCCGTCGTTCCAGTCCCAAGCCCAACGCCAGCGAAATGATCCCATTGACCGCAATCAGCGATCCGGCCACCACCAGTGAACTTGCCGAAAGCTCAATGTAGCTGTTCATGGCCACGGGGAGTTCAAGCGGGAAGGTCCTGCTGGGGGGATTCCTCCTGGAGTCGGCCACTGCTCATGCGCCAGCGTCGGGAGCCAACCCGTTGGGCAAGCTGCACATTGTGCGTCACCCAGATGTAAGCCCGATTCTCCGGTTCCTGTTCCCACCACCTTTGCACCAGTTCCACGGCGGCTTGGGCCGCTTGGGGATCCATGGAGGCGGTGGGCTCGTCCAACAGGAGCACCTGAGGCTGCAACAGGCAGGCTCGCACCAGGGCCACCACTTGCCCCTCGCCACCGGAGAGTTGCAACGCTTGTTGACGAAGAAATCGCTGCTGGAACCCAAAGGGGCGGAGAAGTTCCAAAGCTTCTTCTTGAGAAAATTGACGCTGGCGATGTACCCCAAAACGCAACGGAAGCTGCAAGTTGTCCCAAACGGTGCCACAGATCAACAAAGACTGTTGGGGGAGATACATCACTTGGCTTCGGAAAAGCGGGATGCGCTCTTCGGCCACCGGTTGTCCTTGCCACCGCACTTGGCCATGCACCCCCGGCTCCAGCAAGGCCAAGGCTCTCAGCAGCAAGGTTTTTCCGGCCCCGGAGGCTCCCACCAAAGCCACGCGCTCCCATCCGCGCAGCCGACACGAAACTTCTTGCAGCAGTTGCCGTCCGGGAATGGACTTGCTCAACCGGGCTTCCAGCAAAATCCCAGTTTGATGCGTGCCCATGGATCCTCATCCATCCTGGGATTGTGCAGGTTCAGGTTGTGTAGCGGGCTGGTCCAGAGGCTCCAACCCTGCCGTCCCGATGCTCCTTCTGCCCCCGACCCAAGGAGCCTCGGAGATTAAGCCGCGAAGGGGAGTCCCAACAAGGGGGAAGGAGGCCCTACAGGCTCACTTCCCAACCCTTGGCGTATTCGCGGCTCCAGAGTTGTCGTTGTTCGGGATCGTTTTCAATTTGGTGAGTGATGGGATCCAAAGCCACCTCTCGGCCCGTGCGATAGGCGATGTTGCCCAGCAGACACAGCAGCGTGCTTTTGAAACCTTCTTCAATTTCGGAGTTCAATCGGGCCCCGGAGCGGATCCCATCCAGAAAGTTCCCCAGGTGGTCGCGGTCCAAGGGAGTGCTGCGCCCTTCCACTTGCCGGACCACCCGACGGTTCTTGTCGTAAATGGTATAGCCGCGCGTGCGTTCGTTGAGCACCAAAGTGCCTTGCTCACCGTGGAAAGTCACGCCAAAAGTGGACCCATCCGGCCCAAACCGATTGCACGACAGCCCTTCCCAAGTGAGCAGTTTCCCTTCGGGAAAGCGGAATGAGGCCATGAGGGTATCGGGGGTCTCCTGGTCGTCGTTCCAGTGGAATCGGCCCCCGGTGGCTGTCACTTGCACCGGGTAGTCCACTCCCAGCCCCCAACGGCCCAAATCTATCGCATGCACCCCGTTGTTCCCCAACTCGCCTGTGCCCCAGTGCCAGAACCAGTGCCAGTTGTAGTGGATAAGGTTGCTCCGATAGGGGCGTCGTGGAGCTGGACCTTGCCACAGCTCGTAGTCCAGGTAAGAGGGCACGGGCACCTCGCGCCCCCGGCCAATGCTTCCCCGAATGTTGGCATACCAGCAACGGGCATAATATACCCGACCGATGACCCCTTGATGCAGCAATTGCATGGCTTCGCGTACCCGAGGCCAACTTCGGCGCTGATTGCCCATTTGCACCACGCGCCGATAGCGTCGGGCGGCGGCCACCATCAGTTCCCCTTCGCGCGGATTGTGACAGCAAGGTTTTTCCACATACACATGCTTTCCAGCCTTGCAGGCCAGCACGGTGGCCGGAGCATGCCAGTGATCCGGAGTGGCGATTACC
>JAJRRR010000091.1 GCA_024279285.1 Planctomycetota bacterium | reverse complement strand
GGGTCTGTTGGGCAGGCTCCTCAGGTTGAGCAGCCTGGGCTTGGGCTGCCGAGGCTTCCATGGCCGATTGCAACTGGGCAGCCTCCTGCGCTGCGGAACGC
Source organism: Planctomycetota bacterium (assembly GCA_024279285.1). Taxonomy (GTDB): domain Bacteria; phylum Planctomycetota; class Planctomycetia; order Pirellulales; family S012-138; genus S012-138. The sequence goes on along the minus strand of JAJRRR010000091.1, from coordinate 25,028 downwards.
ATCAGCGAACGGAGCATCAACAAGCCCGCCACCGTCAGCCCAAATAGGCCCAGCGTGCTCCAGTATCGGGCCAGATAGCCGAACAACTGATCCACCAGCCCGGGCGAATCCAGCTCCTGCTGCGGCACCGCCGAAAACGAAGTCACCCGAACCAAGGACTCTACATCCGAGCCGTCGGTGGGAGTGGGCAGGAGCATGGCCACATGCTTGCGGATCTTTTCCAGCTCTTGTTGTTCAATTTGTTGAAGTTCGGTGGGATCGGGTTTGGCGTTGGGATCAGCAGCTTTGTCCGGGTGGAGCTTGCGCCAGATGAGTTCAAAGTAGGTGCTGGGCACGCCTACGGCCACAGTGACTCGGCGTGGAGTGAGGCCAATTTGGCGCGTTTCGGTGATAGAGTGGGCCGGCAAGTTGGTCTCCTCGCGGAAAGTTTGTTCTTCTTCCGAGGAGGTGGAACGGGAGCTTTGAGCCAATTGGGCTGCCTGGTTGGCCCCGCCTTGGGCCACCAGCCCGGGGCGTCCGCCGCTGGTGCCGGAGGTGGAACGGCTGCTCGTGGTCTGTTCCCGAACCGCCACCTGGCCGCTGGTTTTATTGTCATAACGCACATCCCGACGCGAACCTTCCAACTGAGGGTCCAGCTCCACATGGGCACTGACGGTCACTCCAGGCACATATTGCAGGGCCTGAAGGATCTTTTGTTCAATGAGCTTTTGATGGGCTTTCATGACGCTGAGATATTTGTGTTCGTCGCCGGTTCCGGTGGGGTCATCGCCGGTTCCGGCATAGACTCGACCGTTGAGATCAGCCACGGTGACATTTTCCGGCTTCAGGCCCACGATGGCCGCTGCGACCAGGTGTTTGATCATTCGGGCCCGTTGAGGGTCCAAGCTCTGGCCCATTGCCGGCTTCACACTCACCGAAGCGGTGGCTACCACTTGGCGTGATAGTCCGCCTTTGCGTTGCACATCGTAGTGCACGGCGGCGTTTTCAATGCCGGGCATGGAGCGGATGATCAGGGCCAGTTCTTTTTGTTTGGCGTTTTTGATGAGTTCTTCGCGTTTTTGCGGGCTGACAAAAGGCCCTTGCTCCGCGAGGGCTTTGTCCAGATAAGCGTGGAAATCCGGTGGAATGGCCCCGGCATCGGCCATGGCACCCACATACAACGCTTCTTGTCCTCGCGGCACGCGGATGCGATTGCCTTCAATCACGGCTCCCGTCAGTCCGGCTTTGGCAAACGCCGCTTCAATGGCCGAAAGCTCCCCGGGGGTAAAGGGGCGTCCGCCCAGCAGGTAGGTGTCTCCTTTGTCAAACTCTTGCGTGAACAAAAAGCCCAAGCTCACCACCACCACAGCCGCCAGCAACACGGCCAGCAGCCGAGCTGGACCAGAAAGGGAGGAGTAAAACTCCCGAAGTTGCGTCAGCCCTTGCAGGACCCAATCCATGGCCAAATGTCCCTACGCCACTACACCTGGATGTTTTTCACTTCGTTGTAGGCTTGCACCAGTTTGTTGCGGATTTGCAGCATCATGCGGAAAGCCAGGTCGGCTTTCTGCACGGCAGTGAGCACTTCGGCCGGGGAGATGGGCTGTCCGGTCATGAGGGCCTCTACAGCCCGATCCGCCTCCTGCTGCACGGCGTTGACTTGTTCCAGGGAGCTGAGCAGCAGGTCTTTGAAGTTAGCCGATTCGGCAGGTGCAGAGGGCACCCCTGGCGGACGCGGCGGCAAGGGCACTCCTGGCCCCAGCCCTGGCGTGGGTACGGTGCCGCTCATCGCTCCTCCAGCTCCTTAGGGGAAAAGGGCCTGGCCACTAAACCAGGATGCGTAAGGTTTGCTGGGCCAGATCCCGCGTGATTTCCATCACACCCACATTGGCCTCATAAGCCCGTGTGGCTTCCAGGGCATCCACGAACTCCACGGTCAGGTCAATGTTTGGGTAGGCCACATAGCCCTTGCGGGGACCTTCTTTGACAGCATCGGGGTGGTTGGGCTCGTAGCGCCACAGGGGCTCCACTTCGGCGGTGCGCACGGCAGCCACCTCCACGCCCATCGCCCCGGGTGGAGCCGCCTCCACACTCCGGCTTTCAAACACCACAAACCGCGGCTGATAAGGGCGAGGACGCCCCTGCTCATCCCGCGTGGTGGAAATGTTGGCTATGTTGCTGGAAATGGCATTGAGCCGAATCCGCTGCGCCTCCATCCCGCTGAGACTTATGTCAAATGCCGCAAACATGGCCAAAACTCCATCCTGGGGTGCGCAACGCAGCCAAGCCATATAGGAAAACCTCCAAGAGGAAGCAACACCAAACACTCGGAGACCGATAGCATCGCAACCGTTCTTTTCGGTTCAACGCTTGCAAAGGCCAAGCTGGGGTTGTACTGGTCCACGCGGGTCCTTATGGTGGCTGCCCATGCCACTTGGTACCGTAAAAGGAGGAACCGCGGTCATGCCCGAGGCAAGGATGCAAGTACCCTTGGTGGGCATTCAGCAAGAGACGGCCGAAGTGGAATCGGCTTTGCTGGAAGCTTTGAGCAATGTGGTGCGTTCGGGGCGTTTTGTGTTGGGCCCAGTGGTCCAACGGTTCGAGCAACAAATCGCGCAACTGCTAGGCGTGCACTATGCCGTGGGCTGCGCTTCGGGAAGCGACGCGTTGTTGCTAGCGTTAATGGCCTTGGGAGTAGGCCCCGGCGATGAAGTCATCGTCCCAAGCTTCACCTTCTTCGCCACCGCCAGTGCGGTGGTCCGCTTGGGAGCCCAAGTGGTGTTTGCCGACATCGAGCCGGAGGGATTTACCCTCGATCCGGACGATGTGGCTCAGTGCATCACCCCTCGGACCAAAGCCATCGTGCCGGTGCATCTGTTTGGTCAATGTGCCGCCATGGACCGCTTGCAAGCCCTGGCCCAAGAACACCAGCTTGCCCTGGTGGAAGATGCCGCCCAAGCCATGTTGGCCATGTTCGGGTCTCGCTATGCGGGAGCGATGGGCACCTTGGGCTGCTTCAGCTTTTATCCGACCAAGAACCTGGGAGGTTTGGGGGACGGAGGGCTGGTGGTGACCAACGACCCTCATTTGGCTCATCGGGTTCGGCTGTTGCGTGTGCACGGCATGGAGGTGCGCTATCGGCACGAAGCCGTAGGCATCAACAGCCGCTTGGATGCGTTGCAAGCGGCGGCTTTACTGGTCAAGTTGCCTCACCTGCCCCGATGGACCCAACGGCGGGAAGAAAATGCCGCCCGCTACCAGGCCCTGGTGGAAGCTTACGAGCTGGACCGTTGGGTCCAGGTGCCCCGGGTGTTACCAGGCCGCAGGCATGTGTGGAACCAGTTTGTCATTCGCGTGCCAGCTCAAGACCGCGACGCCCTCCGAGAACATCTGGCCCGATGTGGTGTGGCTACGGAGATTTATTATCCTGTGCCCTTGCATCAGCAACCCTGCTTTGCCGACTCAGGACACCGCCCTCTGCCCCGAACTGAACAAGCTGCGGTAGAAGTGCTGGCCTTGCCCATCTTCCCACACCTGGACACCCTTGCCCAAAAGTATGTGGTGGAATGCATGGCGGAATACTTTTCCGCCAAGCGACCGGTGCAGGTACCCCGGCCCAAGTTCCTGGATGCTCCTGTCCGCTCAGCGCGTGAGAAAACACCCACCGACAGCACTTTGGACACCGAAGGCTCTCCAACCCGGTCCTGAGATAGTCATCGCCTTGGCAAGTGCCAGCTTCCTGGTTTGCGAGGGACCAAAAAATCAGGTTTGAGCCCCAGCGGCGGGGAGCCGGATGGTGAATTGGGTTCCGCGGCCCGGCTCGCTCTGAACGGAAATGGTCCCGCCCAAGGCTTCGATGATCTTTCGGGCCGTAGGCAGCCCTAGTCCCGTGCCCCCTGGCTTGGTGGAAAAAAACGGCTCAAAAATCCGCGCCAAAGTCTGGGAGTCCATCCCTTGGCCGGTGTCAATCAGGTCCACGGCCACCGCTGGGCCGTCGCGTCGGGTACGCACCTCCAGACGCCCCCCCTGGGGCATGGCTTGCAGGGCATTGATCAGCAAATTGAGCAACGCCGCACGAAAGTACTGCCGATCTATCTTCACCGGCGGCAAGTCGGAGTCGAAAAGTTGGACTACTTCCACCTGGTGCTTTTGGGCCTGAGGACGAAAAAACTCCAGCACTTCTTCCAGGAAACGGTCCAAGGGATAAACTTCCAGGTGCTGGGGCATGGCCCGGGCAAAACCTAAAAAGTCGTCCAGAAGCTGCTGCAAGCGCACGCACTCCCGCTGCACACGCTGAATCCGCTCCAGCGCCCGACGCTCCCGCTGGTTCTGCGGCTGAGCAAAGTCCTCCGCCAGCAGCTCCACATTCATAGTGATGGTGGACAGGGGATTTTTGATCTCATGGGCCAGTTGGCCGGCCAGGGTGGCAATTTCGGTATATTGGGCTCTCAGACGGTCTTCTTCCGAACCGGTCATAGTTCCCCCATCTTGGCAAAAGCGACCTTTGTTTCCCGGAGGCGTTGTTCCATCATACAGCTTGCTGAGAAAGCGAACACCACTTTTGCCTTTGTTCGCTTGGCTCTTGTCCTCTGGAGAAAGCTGTGGCATAGTCGCCCTGGCCAGCCCCGGGAAACCGACTCCCACGCTTGATAGGTGGGTTGGTGGAGTTTTCTGGCAAGAGCTTTCCAACCCTGAAGGAGCCTTCACGATGCAGCTATGGCCGGCGGTGGATATTTTGCAAGGCCGATGCGTGCGACTGCGCCAGGGAGACTATGCCCAACAGACCGTCTATGACGAAGACCCGGTGCGGATGGCCTTGCACTGGGTTCGCCAGGGAGCCCAGCAACTCCATCTGGTTGATCTGGACGGAGCCCGAACCGGACAAGTCCAAAACGCCTCCGTGATTGAGCAGATCGTGCGTCAAGTGGGCGTGCCGTGCCAATTGGGCGGAGGAATTCGCTCCCAAGAGGCCATAGAGCAGTGGCTTGAGTTGGGCGTGTCTCGGGTGGTTCTTGGCACCCGAGCTGTGGAAGACCCGCAGTGGTTGGAACAAATGGCCCGACAGTTCCCCGAGCAGGTGGTTCTGGGACTGGACGCCCGAGAGGGCCAGGTGGCCACACGAGGATGGCTGCACACCAGTCAGGTCTCGGCAGGGGAGTTTTTGCAACGGGTGCAGCACCTGCCGTTGGCCGGAGTGGTTTATACCGACATTGCTCGGGACGGCACCATGCAAGGGCCAAACTTTGTCGCCATCAAGCAACTGGTGGAACAAGTTCCTCTGCCGGTGATCGCCTCCGGAGGGATCAGCTCGTTGGAAGATGTGCGTCGGCTTCGGGAGCTGGGGGTGGCCGGGTGCATCGTGGGCCGAGCTTTGTACCAGGGGGCTTTTACCCTCCCCGAGGCCCTCCAAGTGGCCGCCGAAGACTCCTAAAGCCTTTTTCCTCCCCCTTCTGTGCCCGACAGGGGTTCCCCTGGCCGAAGGATTGTGTACGCTTAAGATTTCTTACAGGTTGGGTCCGTTGTCCTGAAAATGGTGGGAAAACGAGCCATGACCATCCCGGTGGAAAAAATCCGCAACATTGCTCTGGTAGGTCACGGTTCCTGTGGCAAAACCACGCTCAGCGACCGCATCCTCACTAGCAAAGGCATCGTCAACCGACCGGCCAGCGTGGACGACGGCACCAGCATTTGCGACTTCGACGAAGCCGAAAAAGAACACAAATACTCCATCGAGTCCACGCTCATTCACTTTGAACACCAAGGACGGTTTTTCCAGTGGATTGACACGCCCGGCTATCCGGACTTCATCAACCAGGCCATCGGAGCACTCCGAGCGGTGGAAAATGTGGCCGTGGTCATCGATGCCCAGGCCGGCATTGAGGTCAACACCCGGCGGATGTTCAACGAAGCCCAAAAAGAAGGGCTGCCGCGGATCATCATCCTCAACCGCATGGACGCCGAAAACATTGACTTTCCCAAGCTGCTGGGAAGCATTCGGGAGCTGTGGGGGCCAGGATGCACGCTGTTTACCATCCCTCGGGGCACAGGCAGCCAGTTTCAAGGGGTGGTCTCTGTGCTGGAACCTCCCCAGGGAGACACTTCCGGTGCCCTGGTTGACCCGGAGGAAGCCCATCAGTCCCTTATTGAGTCCATCGTGGAAGTGGACGAGGAGGCGATGGAGCGCTACTTTGAAGGCACGGAGCCCCAAGGAGAGGAGCTGGAGCGGCTGCTGGCCAAGGCCCTGCTGGCTGGTTCCTTGGTGCCGATCTTTTGCGTGTCGGCCAAAACGGGCGTGGGACTGGAGGAGTTACTGGACGGGCTGGCCCGATGCTGCTTGCCACCCACGGCCCTGCTGCGCAAAGCCACCGACGAGAACGGCCAAGAAGTGGAGGTTCCGCCCAATCCCGACGGACCACTGGTGGCTCAGGTGTTCAAAACCCGAGTGGACCCGTTCGTGCAAAAAATCAGCTTCTTGCGTATCTTCTCCGGCACATTGAAGACTGACGATGCGGTGCAGGTGCCAGGGGTGCGTCGCCCAGTGAAAATTGGTCAACTGTTCCGTTTCCAAGCTGACCAGAAAGAAGAAGTGGATTCAGCCGGGCCAGGGGAAATTGTGGCCGTGACCAAAGTGGCCGAGCTGAAAACCGGCATGACCATCGGCCCTTGGACCCTGCCCCCGATGCAGTTCCCAACCCCAATGGTCGGTCTGGCCGTTAGCCCCAAAAGCCGCGGCGATGAGGCCAAGCTCTCAGGAGCTTTGCAAAAAATCGTGGAAGAAGACTCCACCTTCCGCCTGGACCGCGATCCACAAACCAAAGAGCTGGTCATGACCGGCATGAGCGAGCTGCACCTGCAAATCATCCAGGAGCGGCTCCGACGACGCGACAAGGTGGAAGTGGTCACCAAAGAGCCTAAAATCCCCTACCGCGAAACCATCCAAGGCACCGCCGAAGGAAGCTACCGGCACAAAAAGCAAACCGGCGGGCGAGGCCAGTTTGGCGAAGTGCACATCCGCATGATGCCCTTCCCCCAAGGAACCGATCCGGCCCAATTCTGCACCAAAGAACGCTTCCCTGAGCTGAAAGAATACCACTACCATCCGGACATCAACTTCGTTTGGGTGGACTCCATCGTCGGAGGAGTGATTCCCAGCAACTTCCTTCCGGCAGTGGAAAAAGGGTTCCTGGAACGCATGGCCAAGGGAGTCATTGCCGGCTATCCGGTGGTGAATGTGTGCGTGGATGTGTTCTACGGGAAGCACCATCCGGTGGACAGCTCCGAAGCGGCGTTCAAGACGGCGGCTTCCATGGTGTTTCGCAATGTGTTCCAGCAGGCCCAGCCAGCTTTGTTGGAACCGATTGTGAAAATGGAAGTCACCGTGCCAGCCGACAAGTTGGGCGACATCAACAGCGACCTTTCCAGCCGCCGCGGACGGGTGCTGGGCACCGATGCGGCCGGCGGGGGGATGATGACCGTTCGGGCCGAAGTCCCCCTGGCCGAAGTGACCACCTATGCCCGAACCCTCTCCAGCATCACCGGCGGGCAAGGAAGCTACACCATGGAGTTCAGCCACTACGACATCGTCCCCGCCCACATCCAGCAAGAAATCATCAAACAAGCCAAGCTGGAGGAGGAAGAGGAAGAATAAAACGCATTTTCCACCAGGAGCGTTTCCGCAGAGGTCCCTTGGCTTCCGGTCTGGACAAAATCAGAAAGCTGGTCGTACCCAATTTTCCCTTTTCCGACGGCTGCAAAGCCCCAGAGGGACTTTACTGCTTCGGAGCTGTTCCCGAGGGTGGGCTGGTCCGGGAAGTCTGAGCCGTTGTGGTTCCGGCCGGTTCCACGCGAATCACCACCGGTGCCGAGCACGGATTGCCACGCACTTTGGCCAAAGCATGAGCCGGCCGGCGCCCCGGCGGAACCCAAGGACGAGCCGTCAAAAAGATCGTCCGCTCTGTCTGACCCGGAGGAATCAACACCCCGTTGAGCCCTATGTTGTCCACATACACCCCATGCGGCAGATTGTTCACATCAAAAGTCACCCGCTGCTTGAACCCTTGGCGAACGATTTTCAACTTGGCCGTGACCGTGGTGCCAGGGCGGATGACGATTTCCCGCGGCTCAAGCTGCACCAACACCGGATCGGGTTTGGCCAAGCCCAAGGGGCCTAATGTGCCTACCTGCTTGCGCACGGTTTGGCCTTCCACGCTGGCGGAGGCGAAGACTTTGGCCGGAGGGTGGTTTTTCGGATCAGGAGCGTCCGGATCGGCCCAAAGCACCGCCCAAGCCTGAACATGCCCCTCCTGAACCACCAACGGCTGCGTGATGTGAAATCCCGAAGGCAGCCCTTGCACCTGAATTTCCACCGGACCTTCAAACCCGTCCTGGCGATCCACCGTAAAGACGATCTGCCGCCCGCTGCCCCGAGGCACTTTCACCTGCCGCGGGGCGAAGGAAACTTGAAAGCCTGGCTGCCGAGGACGCACGAGCAAGTGATAAGTGTGATGAGGGCCCCAGGCTCCTTGAGTGTCCTCCACCCGAATGTAGTAAGTCCCCGCCCGAGGTGCTGTGAAGGTCAACACCGAATCCCGACCCCAGCGACGCATCGCATCGTCGTCGTTTTCGTAATAAATCGTAAAGACCGGCAGCCCATTGGGCACCAGCCGGGTTCCCAGCGGATGAGGTTCCACGATGAAGCAAGGTTCGTCCAAGGCATGGGCCTTGGGACTGGTGTCAAAGTAGCAGCGTCGCTTCCCCCGCACCGTGTAAAATACAAATCCCGAGTCCGGTCCGCGTGGAAGCCGGTAGAGTTTCACCACCTCCCCGTTCATGTAAAGATATTGGTTCAGCTCCATTTCTTCCCAATTGCCCACTCGGGCTTCAATCTGGTCGGAGTCAATGGGCCGGAAGGTAATGTAGGAGTCGCGCACCGCTTGAAGGAGCAGTCGGGGCACCACGCGGCCTTGGGCGTCCAGGACTTCAATTCGGGTGTCCACGGGAGAGCCGAAGCGGTGGGCCAAAGTTTCAATCACCACGGTTTGCCCGGCCTGAAGCTCCAAGCGGAAGTAGTCCACATCGGTTGGGGCTTTGGGGTCCTTGGGCCACATGCGTGCTTGCACTCCTCCGGGCACGGGCACCACAGTGGCCTGCGCCGGCAGGTCGTTGGGCTCTTGTTCCTGAACAACCGGCCAACTGGTGGCATGCACCCGAGGCGACTTCCGCACCCGATAACGCAGCCGGTCCACCGGCACAGCGGCCGAACCCTTCGGAGGCACCTTCACTTTGACCACGGCGTCCTTGGGCACATTAAATCCCACCAAGTGCACTTCTACCTCCTGACCGGCAGGGGCCACCAGCGGCATGGCCCCGGTCACCAGTGGGAAAGTGCCCACGGTGAGCCGATAACGGTGATCCTTGGAACCGGTGCTTTGCAGATCGGTGACGCGGAGTAAATATTTTCCGGCTTGCGGCACACGGAAGTACAGCACCGGATCGGCGTGCTGGTCAAAGTCGTTGCTGGAAGCCAGCAGCCTGCCGTGTTCATCAAACAAAGTCAGCACCCCGTTGAGCTTGGAACCCACCAAAGCTCCCTCCAGCATCACCACCAGAGGCTCTCCCCCTTGGAGCTGGAGAGCGTAGTAGTCGGCATCTCCGGCCGAGGCGATCGTGCCCCAAATCCCGCTCTCCAACTTCACCGGCTGGGCTTGCGTGGGTTTGTCGTTGGGTTCGCTTTCTAACAGTTGAGGCAAGGGGTCCACGAACACGGTCCAAGAGTTGCTTTTTCCGCCAGGGCCTTGGACCCAGAGGGAGTGCTTACCCACGGGTGCCCGAGTGGGCAACTGCACCTCCAGTTCTAGTTGGTTGGGCTGGGAGCGTTGGAGGATACGCACTTGGGCCCCGGGGATGGACACTTGGGCCAAGGAGACGGTGTGGAGCTGTTTTCCGCGCAGGCTCACGCGCACCTTTTGGCCCAACTGCCACGCCCAAGGACGAACGGCAGCCAGTTGTGGCGGGGGGGGTGGGACTCGGGCTCCGGAGCTGGTGTCATAAATGGCCCAACTGCCGTCCAATCGGCCTACAAAAAGCCGATCCCCTTGAGGAGAAAACGCCAGTCCCACTGCCCAATCCGGCTGCTGCTCCAGGACCCGAAGCTCCCGAAGCACCGAGGCTTTCCACAACTTCACCTGCCCGCCTTCGGCACTGCTGGCCAGAAGATCGCCTCGGGGAGCCCAAACCACACGAATGATCGGCCGCTGGTGGGCAAATCGGGAATAAAGCAGGCGATTGGTGCCTTCTTGGGCTTGAGGGCCCAGGGACCACATCCGCAAACGGTTGTCGGCTCCTGCGGCCACCACGCGGCGTCCATCCGGGCTGAAGGTGACGGTGTATTGCTCTTTAAGAGGCTGGCCGAAAGTTTCCAATCGCTTGGCCTTCAAGGCATGCCAGAGCTTGACTGTGCGGTCTCCCGCAGCCGTGGCCAGCCACGGTCCGGCCGAAGACCAAGCCAAGGAGTACACGGGAGCATTGTGCCCTTTTAGCCAGTGAAGTGCGCTGCCGGAGTGCACGGACCAGACGGCCACCTGATGGTCGTAGCTGGCTGTGGCCAGGTGTTTTCCATCCGGGGAGAACGCCAGGGCGTAGATGGCATCGCGGTGGCCTTGCCACTTGGCCCGAAGCTTCCAATCCCGAGTGCTCCACAAAAACACTTGCCCCCGAAGTCCCGGCTGCCCCCCTGCGGCAGCCAACCACGCTCCATCGGGAGAAAACGCCACGGCGTTCACATTGCCCTCAGGTCCGGGAAGGGTGCGCAGCGTTTGTTGAGCTTGGGGATCCACAAGCTCCACCTGGCCGTAGCGCCCCAGGGCCACCAGCTTTCCATCGGGGCTCCAAGCAGCAGCCAAGATGGGTCGCCGCGGCTGGCCTTGCACCGGAATACGCGGCACGCGAAGCACCACCTGGGGAGCTTTACCCTGAGGGCCGGGGGCACCTTGGTCGATCCAGCGGCGCAGGATTTCGATTTCCTGCTTGGAGGGGGGATCGCTTCCCTCGGGAGGCATGGCCGGGCGTGCTTTGCCCACCAGCACCAAAATCAACCGGCTGCGGCTGCTGTCGCCTGGGGCAATCACCGCTCCGTGTTCTCCCCCTTGCAAAATCCCGGCATAGGATTCCAGGCTCAGCTTTCCGTCCCGGTCCTCGTTGTTGTGGCAGCCTTGGCAGTACTTGCGCAAAATGGGCATCACTTGGCGGTGGAAGTCCACCTGTTGGGCTTTGGCCGAATCGGACTTCCCGGGCGGGGGAGCCACCAGGGGGCCTTGGGCCACAGCCACCAAGCCCCAGCCCAGGCACAACCAGGTGCCCAACACTATCCAGCTCCGCATGGCGTCTTCTCCGCAAGAGGCTAGGGAGGATGGTTTTCACCAACAAGGGCAAAGGAGCGCGGGGCAAGCTCCGGCCTCAGAAGGCTCAGTGGTTGAACAAAAACTCTCGGCTGGTCAGCACGCTCCAGAACAAGTCTTCTAGCACCTGTTGCCGAGGAGCGGTTTTGGCGGCTTGGGCCAGAACCGGCAACAGCCGTTGCTTTTCCTCCGCCGTGGGCCGCCGACACAACGCCCGAAGGTACAAGTGCTCCAGAATCTTCTCATCGCTCCACCCCTGAGCCAGCCAGCGACGCAGCACATTCTGCGGCGAACGCAGCTTTTCGTTGATTGTCCGCCCGTTGGAAAGATGCAACACTTGGGTCATGCTGGGCTCCTCGGAGCGCTCGCAGGCACAGGTGGTCTCGCGTTTGGGACGCCCAAAGGTCTTCAGGAAGTAGTTGTTCACATTCGAGTCGGGCAACTGCAATGCTCGCCAAGAGCGTGGATAGCCGGGAAACTGCGTCGGCACCCCGGTGACTTGGCTGATGGCGTCCAGGAGCACTTCGGCTTTAAGCCGTCGGGGATAGTACCGGGCATAGAACCGCCGGTCTGCTCGGTTTTCCGGCAAGGGAACGCTGCTGCGCTGATAAGTGGCCGATTGGAGAATTACCCGCATCAGGGCCTTCAGGTCCCAGTTGTGCTCGATAAGGTATTCTGCCAGGCGGTCGAGCAGTTTGGCGTTGCTGGGGGGGTTGGAGATGCGCAGATCGTCCACTGCTTCGACCAGCCCCACGCCCATAAAGTTCGCCCAAACCCGATTGACAATGGCCCGTGCAAAGTAGGGGTTTTGTGGGGAGGTGAGCCATCGGGCCAGATGTTCCCGGCGGCTTTGAGGGCTATCAAGTGGAAGCGGCTCTCCATCCAGGGGCTGAGGGGGTTGGGGGCGTCCCCGAAGCGGCTGGATCACATCCCCCCGCCGTTCTTCATACACGATAAAGTGCCCCTGCCCCGGTGCTTTCTTCAATCGCACCCGGGCAAACAAGTTGGCCATGGCGTAGTATTGATCGTTGGTCCACTTTTCCAGCGGATGGTTGTGGCACTTGGCACAGTTGATCGACAGGCCCAAGAATGCCTGGCTTACGGTTTCGGCGGCATCCAACGGGTCCCGATGAAGCACATAAAAGTTGGCTGCCCCGTTCTCCAGCGTGCTCCCCCGAGCCGTGACCAGTTGACGCACCATTTGGTCCCAGGGAGTGTTGGCTGCCACCTGGTCCCGAATCCAACGATAATACGCCCACATCGCCGGACGCTGGAGCTTGCGACTGTTGACCAGCAAAAGATCGCTCCACTGATAGGCCCAATAGTCCACAAACTCCTCCCGATTGAGCAACTGTTCAATGAGCCGATTGCGTTTGTCCGGCGAGCGGTCGGCCAGAAATTGCAGCGTTTCTTCCTCAGTGGGCAAGCGGCCAATGGTGTCCAGATACACGCGTCGCAAGAACTCCTCATCCGTGGCCGGAGGCGAAGGAGGCAGATTCAACCGGCGCAACTTCTCCAACACCAGGCGGTCAATGAAGTTGTTCACCGGAGCTTGGGCAAAGAGCTTGGGATCCACTTGATTGGGATAAGGGACCACCACTTGGGCCAGGACCAGTTTGTTCAAGTACCAGACGGTCACGGCCCCTTGGCCATGGCCCACCACTTCAATCCGGCCTTGGGAATCCACCTGGACCACGCTTGCCTGAGCAGAAGTGTATTTGGCCCAAGGGGTCACATCCTCCATGTGCCCGTCGCTGAAGTAGGCCATCACCACCAGTTGCTCTCGGCGACCTTTGCTCAACTGCATCACCTCCGGTAGCACCTGCAAGCGCACAATTCGTGGATCGCGGTCCGAAGGCGGAGGCGTGCCGGCGGCAATCCATTGGGTCAGCACCTGGTACTCGCGAGAGGTCACATCCAGGCGCACTCCGCCACCGTGGGGCAGAGCACCCGTGGGCTTGAGCAGCAGGAGGCTTCGTCCGGGGTCGCTGGGCACAATGCGCCGCCCTTGAACCTGACGGACCAACACATCGTAGTCCCCGGGAGCATCGTACCCTCGCAGCGAAAGCCGCAACCCGTTCTTCCCCGCTGCGGCTCCATGACAGGCTCCCGAGTTGCAGCCCAACTTGGTTAACACGCTTTGAACATGAATGCGGAAGTTCCACTGCCAAGGCCGATCCATGCCCTGGACGCTCACCTGGGCAGTGGCTTGCTGGGAGCCTACTTGGGCCCGAATGATCGCCTTGCCGTTTTTCAACGGGCGCACCACGCCTTGATCCACTTCCACCACCCCAGGCGGTTCCACACTCCAGCGGACCGGCTCTTGCACCCCTCCCAAGCTCACCCCTGCTTGAACCCGATGCACCAGGAGTCTCTGTCGGGCTTCCGGGCCCAAGAGGGAGAACTTGGCTGGAAAGATGGCCACCTGGGGCGGCTCAGCCCCAAGCACCCCCACGCTTAACCACACCAGCACCACCCAACAGCTCAAACCACACCGCCACCTCATGCCGGGGCTCCTTGTGCTGAACATCCAACTCCCTTTGGCCTTGTCGCTTGGCAACTAACCGATCCTTCCTAAGCTAAAGCTAGTTTCCACAACTTGGCAGTTGTCGATCATTTTGGTCTGTACGGCCAAGCTGTTGCAAGTTCCTCTGGCAGAAGCCCCAGGAACACCTGACAAACTCGTCCTAAAGGAGCCTGGCATGCCTGAACAACTGTGGCAACGCACCGGTTCTCGGTCCGGGGAAGATTGCCGGATTTTTCGCGTCCGTTGGGACCACTATCGCTTCCTGCCCCAAGGGGACCAAGGGGAGTTTGTCGTGCTGGAAGCTCCGGATTGGGTCAATGTGGTGGCCGTAACTCCCCAGCAAGAAGTGGTGCTGGTACGGCAGTTCCGGCACGGAGTGGAGCAAAGCACGCTAGAAGTGCCCGGGGGAATGATCGACCCGGGCGAATCCCCTCTGCAAGCCGGAGTGCGAGAGCTGGAGGAGGAGACGGGCTATGTAGGCCAGGGGGCAGAAGTGTTGGGCTATGTGTGGCCTAACCCGGCTTTTTTGAACAACCGCTGCTACACCGTGCTGGTCCATCAGGCCCAACCCCGCGGCACCTTGCGCCCGGATCGTTTTGAACACCTGGAAGTGGAGCTTGTGCCTGCCCAGCAAATCCCCCAACTGCTGGCCCAAGGTGCTATCCGCAACGCCATGGTCGTGGCTGCCTTGGCTGCTGCAGGGGCCACTGCTCAAGGGCTCGTGCCGGGGAATTTGCTGCAAGCCTAGCTGACGCCTTTGGCCAATCGCCTCACTGCTCCTGGGGCAGTGGTTCACCAAAGCTCAATTGCCACTGAATCAGTCGCAAATGGTCTTTGAGAACCTGGAACTTGACCAGCGTTTGGCCCAATTCGTAGTCACGCTGGCCCAAGGCAAAGTCCAGCTCTTGAGCCTGTTGGAAGATCAAAGGGGCCGCAGGGGCCCACCACTGAGGCTGCTGCCAGGTGCGCAGGCGCCAGGTGCGGATAATGTCGGCCAGTTGGGAGTTGATTCGGGCCAGACGCATGGCGGCATAAAGCACCAGTTCGGCCTGATCCACTTCGCACCACAAGTGCCAGGCACGCCGCAGAATGTCTTCCGGCGAGGGTTCCTGAGCCCAAAGCAGCATGTGTTGCAGTTCTTCCCAGTGGCTGCGCCAGCTTTCGGGCCGCAGACAGGCGCTGGCCCGGGGCAACAGTTCCCAGGGTCGGGTTCCGTCCAGGAGACGGTGCACACGGTCAAAAAGTTGCCGATGTTCCGGGGCCCAAAGGTTGGGAGAGCGGCGTTGGGCATCGGCCCAACCTACGATCAGTTCCCGAGACACCTCTCCCCCTTGGTCTCCTTGCTCCCATCGGGTCAGGGCCCATTGCAGCCGCTGGGGCCACGGTTTCCACACCAAAAGCAACTGAGGGTCCTCACTTGGCTTGGGCAACAGCCATGTGTGCCCCTGAGATGGCAATTCCCGGAACCCATCCCCGGTGGCATATAACCACGGAAGCTCCCAGTCCCCAGCGGAGTTCTCCTGCTGGGATTGTTCCCAACACCGCAAGGCTTGTTGCACTCGGGCATGCCAACGCAGGGCATCCACCGCAGTGGTCCGAACGCCCAACTGAGCAGCCAGTTGAAAAAGCACCGGTTGGGAATCGTGTTGATCCCGGGGAGGAATGAGCCGATCCAGAGTCAAGCGTTGCCAAAGCCGTTGGACCGAAGGCCATTGAGGCAAGGGAGCCAAAGGGGCCAACCACTCCGGCCAAGAAAACACCTCCTCTACCACTTGTTTCACCACCGCAGGCCCCATCCCTTGAGCCTGCAAGTGGCACCACAGTCCCAGCCGCAAATGCATGCCCAAAGTTGCAGCCAATGGGGCTAGTTGCTGCCCCTGCAAGGCTCGCATCGCAGCCTGAAAACTAGCCTGCCAGTGTCGAAATGCAATTGCGGTAGCCATGCCCAAGTGTAGCCTTGAAATCCAAAGGCGTGTTGCGCGTTGACCAACTTGGTTCTTGTGCCTTTTGCAAGCTAGCCACGCAACCAAGAGGAAATCAACCACTGCGGTTCAGAATCTGGACGCCCTTCGCTCCCCCCAGTTTCCTGAAGAGGAGAAAGACCCGCTTGGCTTGTCGTTGCAGCCAGAGCCAAGTAGCATGAGCCCATGCCCAAACAACCGCCCACTTCAGCCCAAACTGTGCAAGTCCCAAAGCGGCTGGGATTTTGGCCGTCCTTGGTCTTGTGGCTGGCCCGAGGGTTCGGTTTGGGTCTGTTGCCCGGGGCGCCTGGCACCTGGGGAGCGTTGCTGGGGCTGGCCCTAAGCGTGGCCTGGAGCGGGAGTTCCTGGTGGATTCAAGCCCTGGGCACCCTGGGGCTGGTGGTCCTGGGTGTGCCGGTGTGCTCCCTGGCCCAACGCCATCTGAAAAAGGCCGATCCGGCCGAGGTGGTTTGGGACGAACTGGCCACCGTGCCTTTGGTGTTTGTCCTCTGTCCAGTGCCAGAGTCTTTTTCTTGGGCCAAAGCGGCGATGTTTTGGGCAGCAGGCTTTGGACTCCATCGGCTGCTAGACATTGCCAAGCCACGGCCAGTGAAAATTGCTGAACGCTTAGGCACCGGTTGGGGCATTATGGCCGACGATGTAGTGGCCGCCGTGGGTGCAGCCCTCGGGCTGTGGGGACTGCGAGCCACGGCAAGCCTCCTGCACTAGCAGAGAGATTCCTTAACGCATCAAAACTTGCTTGCGCGTTTGAAAGATTTCGTATAATGGGGCCACAACCCTCTAAGGCGCAAAACGGAGGAAGACCGCCCATGAAAAGGTGTCCCGGGCCAGTTTCGCGGCGTTGGGTACTTCAGGCCGGTGTGTTGGGGTTGGGAGGCTTGAGTTTGGGCGAGTTTTTGCGGCTTCGGGCTCAGGCCCAACCTGCTCGCTCCTCCCCACCGGATACAGCCTTTATCTTGCTGTGGCTCCCCGGAGGGCCTCCCCATGTGGACATGTATGACATCAAGCCCCAGGCCCCCGAGGAGTATCGCAGTCCATTTCGGCCCATCCAAACCAAAGTCCCCGGACTGCAAGTGTGCGAATTGATGCCTCGGCACGCCCAAGTGGCCGACCGCTTGGTGGTGATCCGCTCCATAGCCCACAAGTTTTCCGACCACGGGGGAGGCCACAAGCGATTTCTCACCGGGCGCATCCCCCGACAACCTGTCGGATTTGTCAACGATGCTCCGGCGGTGGGGTCCATCGTGGCCAAGTGTCGGGAACATGTGCGGTTGGGGGTGCCCAACTATGTGGCCGGCACCCCGCGAGGCAATGTGGACACATTCAGCTTTGGGGCAGCCTACTTGGGTCATGCATACACGCCGTTTATATTCCACGGAGATCCAAGCCGACCGGATTTCCAGATCCGCAATCTGGCCATTGATCCGGCCACCGCGCGACGGCTTCAAGATCGCATCACGCTGCTTAAAAGCTTTGACCGCCTGCGTCGCGATGTGGATGCCAGCGGCATGATGGAAGCCATGGACCAGTTCCATCGCCAAGCGCTGGAAATGCTGCTTAGCTCCCGCACTCGGGAAGCGTTTGATCTTTCCAAAGAGCCGCGGGAAGTTCGGCAGCGTTATGGGATGCACGCTTGGGGGCAGCGAGCCCTGCTGGCCCGACGACTCGTGGAAGCCGGCTGTAGCTTCGTCACCATGGTGTTGGAAAATCCCTACCAATCAGGCATCCCGTGGATCAAACAGGGAGTTTACAACTGGGACTCGCACGCGGTGAATTGCCACATTTTTGATGACCTTCGGGTCCGGCTGCCCCTGTACGACCAAGTGGTGACGGCTTTGGTGGAAGACATCTACCAGCGGGGGTTGGACAAACGGGTGATGGTCGTCGTCACTGGCGAGTTTGGACGCACTCCACGGATCAATCCTCAAGTGGGCACGCGCACGGGAGTGCGCCAGCCGGGTCGGGACCACTGGCCTTGGGCCATGAGCGTGGTGGTCTTTGGCGGAGGGGTGCGAACCGGACAGGTGATCGGAGCCACCGATTCCAAAGGTGCTTACCCCATCCAAAGAGCTCTTACGCCCAACGACCTTTGGGCCACGGTCTATCGGCACTTGGGCATTGACCCTCAGCAGACCTTTCCCGACTTCGCCGGCCGCCCCCGACCTATTCTGCCCTTTGGAGAACCCATCCGGGAGCTGCTCTAAGGGCCGCTTGACTTCCCAAACGCCGCGCGGCAATGTCGGTTCCAGGGAACTTTTCCAAGCACTGCTCCTCCTAAGACGAAGTCCCATGCTGGCCAAGCGCGTTATTCCGTGCCTGGATGTGGATCGCGGCCGGGTGGTCAAGGGCACCCATTTTGTTAACCTCCGGGACGCAGGCGACCCGGTGGAGGTGGCCGCCCGATACGAACAAGAAGGAGCCGATGAACTGGTATTTCTGGACATCACGGCTAGCCACGAAGGTCGGGCCATCATGCTGGATGTGGTCCGACGCACTGCCGATGTGGTCTTCATGCCGCTTACCGTAGGCGGAGGGGTGCGCACCCTGGAAGACATCCGCCAGTTGCTCTCGGCTGGTTGTGACAAGGTGAGTATCAACTCGGCTGCGGTCCGCAATCCGGAACTGGTACGCCAGGCTGCCCGGCGGTTCGGAAGCCAGTGCATCGTGGTCAACATTGATCCCAAACGCGTGCAGAAAAACGGACGCGAGTTCTGGGAAGTGCACATCAATGGAGGGCGTGTGCCCACCGGACTGGAAGCGGTGGCCTGGGCCCAGGAAGTCGAACGCCTCGGAGCCGGAGAAATCGTGCTGACCAGTATGGACGCCGACGGAACCCAAGACGGCTATGATCTGGAAATGATCCGCGCAGTGAGCCAAGCGGTGAGCATTCCCGTGGTGGCCAGCGGCGGAGCCGGATGTCCGGAACATCTGGCCCAGGCCATCCTGGTGGGCGGAGCCGACGCCGCCTTGGCCGCCAGCATTTTTCACTTCGGACACTACACCATTCGAGAGACCAAACTCCACATGGCCCGATGTGGGATTCCTGTGCGCTTGCCGTGATCTTCGGGTCCCAAACGGCTTCCACTCAGGTTCTTTGGCTACTTGAGGAGCCTTGATTGTGTCCGTTGCATCGGTGGCGTATATTTTCCATAGTCCTAAAAAAGCAAGTTGGTACCTGGTTCTGCACACAGGGGGCTTGACATGAAAGGGCTTCTAACCTCTGGAATGGCTTTGAGGCGGTTGCTACGGCTGGCGGTGATTGCAGGTTTTTTCTGGGTTCTCGGGACCACAGGTGCGCTTGCTCAGCAGGCTTCGGGCAAACAAGAGGCCCAATCGCCCAAGGAGCCCAAGCCCAAGTTTGTCCGCCTTGTGCGCAACGAACAAGGAACCCCCCTGGCGTTGCAAACCGCCCTGGTTCACTACGAAAAGCGAGATGAACGAGGCCAAGTGGTTCGGGTGGACCTGATTGGAGCCATCCACATCGCCGACAAAAAATACTACCAACAGCTCAATCAGTTGTTTGATCGCTATGAGGTGCTCCTTTATGAGTTGGTGGCCAGCAAAGGAGCGCGCCCACGCCGTGGTCAGGCTGGGCTCTATAGCCCCATTGCCCGATTTCTGGGACTGGCCGATCAGATTCGGGAAATTGATTACGAAAAACCTCACTTCGTCCATGCCGATATGTCTCCCGAGGAATTCGCCGCCTCCATGCGACGCAAGCAAGAGAGTTTCATGAAGATGTTTTTCAAAATCCTGGGCGCCTCCCTAGCCCAACAAGCTCAAGCCGAAGTGGACGATGTTGATGTACTGGTGGCGCTACTCAGCGGCGACAAAAAACGCCTGCGTCGGGTGCTGGCTATCCAAATGGCCCAAAGCCAAAGTGTGCTCCGCGTCCTAGAAGGCGACCAAGGCTCCACACTGATCGCCGAGCGGAACAAAGTGGCTTTGAAGGTAATGCAAGAACAAATCCAAAAGGGAAAACGCTACCTGGGCATCTTCTACGGAGCCGGCCACCTGGAAGACTTGGACCGTCGCTTGCGTCAACAGGGCTTCCGCCGCACGGGAATCCAGTGGCTGACCGCTTGGGACCTGAAGTAAGATTGGCGGCTTGCGCCGTGCGGCGTGCGTCTTGCGGCGCGTGAAGATAAGTGTTTGCTTTTGTTTTAGCGTACAAGTCCAAGTGGCCGCCTGACTCCTGCACCCCATCACCCCCAACCCTCCACCCCCCAAGCCCCCACTTCTCCTTGTTGCCTCACGCCCCGATCCCTCGGCGGCGTTCGTAAGCCAGAATCTTGTCTTCGTGTTGCAAGGTCAGCGCGATCTGATCTAGACCGTGAAGCAGGCAGTGTCGCTGAAACTCCGGCACGGTAAAGGCAAACTCCAGACCCTCCTGGTCCCAAAGCCGACACTGCTCCAAATCCACTGTGAGCTGATAGCCTGGACGGCGTCGCACGCGGCCAAAGAGTTCCTCGACTTGCTCTTCGCTGAGTGTGATGGGAAGCAGGCCGTTTTTGAAACAGTTGTTGTAAAAGATGTCGGCAAAGCTGGGAGCAATCAGCACGCGAAAACCGTAGTCTTCCAGGGCCCAAGGGGCATGCTCGCGACTGGAACCGCAGCCGAAGTTGCGTCGCGTGAGCAGAATGGAAGCTCCCCGAAACTCCGGCCGGTTGAGTTCAAACTCTGGGTTTTCGCTCCCATCGGGCAAATAGCGCCAATCGTAAAACAAAAACTGCCCAAAACCCGTGCGTTCAATCCGCTTGAGAAACTGCTTGGGAATGATCTGGTCGGTGTCCACATCCACGCGATCCAGCGTGGCCACCACTCCCGTATGGCGACGAAAGGGTTTCAAAGGCATGGGAGTCTCCTTAGCGATATTCCCAGTTGCGGATGTCCACGAAGTGGCCCATCACGGCAGCAGCGGCAGCCATGGCCGGGGAGACCAGGTGGGTGCGACCTCCTTTGCCTTGGCGGCCTTCAAAGTTGCGATTGCTGGTGGAGGCGCAGCGTTGGCCTGGTTGGAGCACATCGGGATTCATGCCCAAGCACATGCTGCATCCGGCCTCACGCCACTGAAAACCGGCCTCGCGGAAGATGCGATCCAGGCCCTCTTGCTCCGCTTGGCGTTTGACCGTTCCGCTTCCCGGCACCACCATCGCCTCTACCCCCGGGGCGACCCGATACCCTCGCACCACCCGAGCCGCTTCCCGAAGGTCCTCAATGCGACTGTTGGTGCAAGAGCCGATGAAGACCCGATCGATGCGGATTTGCTCAATAGGGGTGCCGGGCTCCAGGTCCATGTATTGCAATGCCCGACGAGCCGCTTTGCGGTCGTTGGGATCAGGGAAGCTGTCAGGATCAGGCACCACATCGGTCACGCCCACCACTTGGCCAGGATTGGTACCCCAGGTCACCTGCGGAACCACTTCCTGAGCCTGGAACTGTACGCTGCGATCGTATTGGGCGCCGGGATCGGTGGGCAGTTTTTCCCACTGGGCCACGGCGCGATCAAAGTCCTTGGGAGCCATAGGCCGACCGCGCAGGTATTCATAGGTTTTTTCATCCGGAGCGATCATTCCGGCCCGAGCACCAGCTTCTATCGACATGTTGCACACCGTCATGCGCTGCTCCATACTCAAGGAACGGATGGTGCTACCGGTGTATTCAATGCAATAGCCGGTTCCTCCGTGCGTGCCGATGCGGCCGATGATGTAAAGAATCAAGTCCTTGGCCGTCACCCCGGGCGGAAGCTCCCCCTCCACGCGCACCTCCATCGTCTTGGGCTTGGTTTGCAACAGACACTGCGTGGCCAGCACATGCTCCACTTCGCTGGTGCCGATGCCGAAGGCCAAGGCTCCGAAAGCGCCGTGGGTGGAAGTGTGACTGTCGCCACAAACGATGGTCATGCCCGGTTGGGTGTAGCCCAACTCCGGCCCGATCACATGCACGATCCCCTGCCGAGGGTCGTTCAGGTCGTAGAGCTTGATCCCGAACTCCTGGCAGTTGCGGCGGAGGGTCTCGATTTGCTTTTGAGCCACGGGATCGGCGATGGGCAAGGAGCGATCGGTGGTGGGAACATTGTGGTCCATGGTGGCCACGGTCAGCTCAGGCCGCCGCACCCGACGACCCGCCAACCGCAAACCCTCAAACGCCTGAGGACTGGTCACCTCGTGAACCAGGTGCAGATCAATGTACAAGATGGTCTGCATGCCCGGTTCCTCGTGGACCACATGGGCTTCCCAGATTTTCTCAAAAAGTGTTTTGGCACTCACTGTGGCGATTTCCCTGTGCAAAAAGGGGCGAAAAGTCCATGCTGCCTAAGCTCGCACCAAGAGTCCCAAAGCCATCAGAAAACTATCTTAAAATCCGGCCTCCATCGGGGGCAGGGCTGGGGACAGACTATCCAGGCGGCCAGTTCATCGGGCGCCCGCCCAACACATGCAGGTGCAAGTGCCACACCGTTTGGCCCGCCTCGGCTCCACAGTTGATCACCACCCGATAGTCGTCCAACCGTTGCTGCCGAGCCACGCGGTTGGCCACCAGCAACAGGTGTCCCAACAGCTCGCGGTCTTCCTCCCCAGCGTCACGCAAGGCCGGAATCTCTTTGCGCGGAATGACCAGAATGTGCACCGGAGCCTGAGGGTTGATGTCCCGAAACGCCATGCACCAATCGTCCTGATAGACCACATCCGCCGGAAGCTCTCCGTCCAAAATCTTTTTGAACACCGTTTTTTCGGCCATGGTCGGTCCTCTCTGCTAGACAAGTAGTTCCTAGAGAAGCCTCCTTCGTGGCACCACAGGCGCTGACAGGGGTTTCAACTGCCAGGTGTTTCCAACTGGTCCAAGCGAACGGCCTCATCAGCCAGCATCCGAGGAATACGATCCAGAATCAAATAGGCCACTTGGCCGTCCTCTCGCACCAAAGCTCCATCTAGTTGGCCTTCCACAGTTCGGCCCTGCACATCCAGCAAGCGGCTCTGCTGTTGCAAGCGACGCAGTCGCTCAACCAGCTCTTCCGGGGCCAATTGCACCCGTTGGCCCGTCTCCGGACACCGCAAAATTTCCAGCAGTTCGGCACTTATCAGGGGCAGTTCGGACATGGGCTTGCGATTCCGACCATGAGGTACTGGGAGCGTAATTCTCTTATATGCAATTTGCCGATAGGGGACTAGGGCCACCGCCCGTGCAAGCTAAGGAGAACCGAACCGATGTGCCGCAGCAGTTGGATTGGGCTACTTCTGCTGGGAACAACCACGCTGGCAGCTCAGGAACTGCGCTATGTGCAGCGCGACGGCATCCTGTACCGCGAACTGGTCTGCCGTCGCTGGAAGCCGGTGACACAGATCGTCTATGAACAACGCCAACAGACGGTCTATCGGGAAGAAATCACCACGCAGATGCAAGAAGTTACCACCGTGGTACGCACTCCCCAGGTGCAGTGGGTTTGGGAACCGTATTGGTGGGGATGGTGGAATCCCCTGCGAGGACCGGCATTGGCTTATCGCCTGGTGCCGCGGACGGTGTGGAAGGAAGAAGTTCGCCGGGGACGCGTGCCGGTGCAAGTGAAGCGCTTGGTGCCACATACCCAAACCGTGCGCGTGCCGGTGGTCCGGAGGCGTTGGGTGCAAGAGGAAGTGGTTCTGAGCCGCGTTCCCGTGGCTCCTAGCAGCCCGAAAATCCGCAACGGCCCCGCTCCAGTCCAGGTGGCCGGTCGGGCCATCGGCGGGATTCAAAAACTAGACAGCGACCCTCCCCGCGTCAGCACCATCCAGTGGCGCCCCGCCCAACGACGCTAAGGCTCAACTCCCCCGCAGGACCACTCAAGAGAACCCCGTTTCGGTTGGCAAAAGCAAGCAGCCAGCAACGAGCGGGGCTTGGGGGTGATGGGGCGCAGGAATCAGGCGGCCATTTGGACTCTTGCGCCAGAACAAAAGCAAGCGCGTATCTTCACGCGCCGCAAGGCACACGGCGCAGGACGCAAGCCGAACAGCAGTGGCGTGCTGGTCTTGGGGCAAGAGGCTTACTGGCCGGAGGACTTGGCTCGGGTTCGGGTGCGTCCTCGGGGTTTTTTCTTCATGCTCCATTCTTTGGTGAGCACTTCAAACACATCGGGGGTCTCGTAGCGGACGATGTGGTCTCCTTCGGCCATAGGCCCAATCAGCCCTCGGAACACCGGCAACCCCCGAAGGGACAAATCCGTGCTGCAATCCTCCACCCCAATCTGCTGGTGCATCTTGCTGATCGGTTCGGTGGAGTGGAAGTCCTGAATACGCAAGGAGCCGTCGGCCGCCCGAGTCACCACACGAAACACCCGTTTGCGACCAGCCATCGCCTCACCTCACTTTACAAGCCACCGAAGTTTAGGAAGCTCAAGCAGGAGTTTATTAACGAAGACTAGGAAAGATGTATAACGAAAATCGGCTAACGAGAATGGGAAGTTTAGCCAAGCCGTTCAGCGACCGACTAATGAACATAGTCTTTGCAGTTGGGAAAATCGCCACAGCTTTGCCTGGTCCGGTGGGGTTCTTCAGGCCCTACTGGCTTGGGAGGCCGCTTCCCCCTGAGAGAGTGCCTAAGTTGCTGGCAATGGCGGTTTTGCGGTCTTTCTGATCCAGGGGGTTTGTGCTGCAAGCCCTCGTTGCGCCGATAAAACAACAAAAGGTCGCTCTGTCCCTTTTCCCACTTCCCTGGCGTGGTGCTGGAGGGCTGGCCCCAGTCAGGGCAGAAGTGGTGAGGAGCGGTGGCATGAATCAATCGGGCGTATTTTGGCGATTAGTGGCCGTGGGTTTGTTGGGCAGCCTCTTGGCCCTGAGCGTGCTGGCGCCGACGCGTTGGGACACTGCAACTTTGCCTCAGTCGCAGCAGGGTCTTCCTAGTCTGGCTTCCCGGGAACCGACTCCTGCGGAGCCGATCCCCGTCCCGCCCAAGCCCTTGCCGCAACCGGTGGTCCGGGTGGAATCGGGAGATTTACACCCTCGGGATGAGAGGCCAACGGCAGTTGCCACCCGCACGGACTCATCCCCCCCTGCAGAATTGCCTCCACCGGTGATGCCTCGTCCTTTGAACTTGTCCCCTCCGGTGGGCAGATCAGTTCGGCACCAGCCTTTGGTAGCCCCGGAACCTATGCGCCGCCAACCGGCTCGGGTG
>JAJRRR010000009.1 GCA_024279285.1 Planctomycetota bacterium | reverse complement strand
GCAACTCCAACAGTCCCGGAAATCCTTCCTCGTCTCCGTAAAGCAGCTTGCGCCGGGTGGAGGGTTTGAGTTTGTTCAGTGGGGTGTTCCAGCGGAAACCCTCGCGTCGGGCGAAGGGGGCGATGCGCCGTCTGACCCGCTGCAACGCATACCGGCTCAAGTGTTCCCAAGGTCGCACCGCCCCGGTGGAAAAGGAACGCTCCCAATCCACCACCAACTCCGGATCAAATCCCTCCTGCACACCGGTGCCGCTACAAGCAGGGCAAGCCCCGTAGGGACTGTTGAAGCTGAAGTGATGCGGGTCCATGCGTCCGAAGTTGCGCCCGCAGCGAGGACAGGAGAACAGGGTGCTGAAAAGCCGCTCTTGCCAAGTTTTCTTCCCTTGAGGGGTTTGAATCAGAGCCAGCAGCAACCCTTGGCCCAGCTCCAACGCCAGCCGCACAGATTCGCTCAAGCGGTCCTTTTTGCCCGAGTGGATCACCAGGCGGTCCACCACGGCTTCGATGTCGTGTCGGCGTTGGGGCACCAGCGGGGGAAGCTCGTCCAGTTCGTACACTTCCCCATCCACACGCACTCGCACCAGCCCTTGCTTGCGCACTTGTTCCAACACCTCCCGATGCTGACCCCGACGCCCTCGCACCAGCGGGGCAAGCAACATCACCCGAGTGCGCTCCGGCAAACTGGACAACTCCCGAACGATCTCCTCCGGGGACTGTTGACCGATGGGTTCATTGCACTGGGGGCAAACCATCTGGGAAGCCCGAGCATAAAGCAAACGCAGGTAGTCGTGGATTTCCGTCACCGTGGCCACGGTGCTGCGTGGGTTGGTGGTCAAAGGCCGCTGGTCAATGGCCACCGTGGGCGGAAGGCCGTTGATTTGGTCCACCTCGGGCCGTTCCAGTTGTTGCAAATACTGTCGGGCATAAACTGAGAGGCTTTCCACATATTGGCGATGGCCTTCGGCATAGATGCAGTCAAAGGCCAGAGAGCTTTTGCCCGAGCCGCTGGGTCCGGTGATCACAATCAGCTTGCCCAGCGGGAGGTCCAAGTTGATGTTCTTCAGGTTGTGCACGCGCACCCCTCGCAGCTCCAGCACTCCTTCCGATTCTGCCACAGCCGCGGGGGCCGAACCCATCAGTGCCGAAGGGGCTTCCATAGTTTCTCCCGTTCCACAGGTGCAATATCCGTTGCAGACTAACACACCCCAAGCCAGCCGGACAAGAGCCCTCGCCAGGGAGTGGTCCCCTTCCCCACCGCACCAACTCCCGGATTGGGGAGCAATTTTTTTCAGGCTATTGGGAGCCGGTCAGAGCAGGTCCTATGGCCGATGGTGCGAATTTACTGCTGTTGGGCCGAATAGCTTTCGGCAAACACCAACACCCAATGGTCAATGGTTTGCAGAAAGGACTCCAAGTCCACTTCGGCCAGGCGTTGGTAGTAGGAGGTGTGGAGGGTTTCCTTGTTGCGGATGGTGGCTTTGACGGCCACTTCCAACACATGATAGCTGGAGAAGGGACGGACGACGATTTCCAGGCGGCTGTAGAGATTTTCGCGTTTGCCTTCTTGGAAGGAGACATCATCGCGGCTGACTGCCGCTCCCCAACCCCGATCGCTTACCACCGTGGAGAATTCAAACCCGGGAAACTCCTGCACCAGTTCCCGAAGCCGCTCTTCGATGCGTTCGGTGAGCGTAAGACGGTACTGGGAATGGAGCCGTCGGAGTTCTTCTTCGTTGAGGGCTTGTTGTTCCTGCTGGCGACGCCGGTCTTCGGCTGCCCGACGCCCCCGAAGGATCGCCTTCTGCAACCGTTGGCGAAAATCCATACGCACGCACCTGCCTGGAGGAACTGCAAGCCCGGACCCTTGGGGCCTGCTAGTTCATAGTAGCATGAAACTTCCCGAGCACTAAAGCCCGGTTGCCTTATCCTGGGGAGCTAGTCGGCACTGGGGCGATTGCGCAGGTCCAGATCGTAGATGCGGTAGCGTTTGTACAATCGGGCCCCACCTTTTTCCAGTCCGAGTCGGGCCAGATCGTTGGTTTCCGAGACCCAGGAAAACTCGGCTTCTTTCACTCCGGCTTCCAGGGCCTTGGGCGCAAGCCCCGAAAGCAGCACCAGCCCCACTCCCCATCGCTGATACTCCGGAATCACATTGATGCTGACCACACGGATGCGGTGGATGTGTTTTCGGGCCCGAAGGATTTTCAAAAACCCAAACGGAAACAGGCGTCCGTTGATTTGCTTGATGACGGGATTGTAGTCGGGCAGTCCCAACACTACGCCCACGGTTTGACCTTCTTCAGTCACGGCAGCCAGAGCCAGCTCAGGCACGAGCAAGTGTTTCAAGTTGGCTGCCAGCACGCGCACTTCGCCTTCGGTCAGCGGGACAAATCCCCACATGTTCTGGCATGCCCGGTTGTAGGTTTCCAAAAACAACCTGGCCTCATCGAGCAATCGGTGGGGATTCATAGGCCGCAGGTGCACGCCGGCACGCTCTTTGGCTTGCTCCACCAGAGGGTTGAGCCGCTGTTGCACCTCTGGAAGCTGTTCAATGTGGCCGATGTAGGCCAGCAAGTCGTGCGTTTTGCGAAACCCGTAGCTTTCTATCAGCTCGGCGTAGTAAGGGGGGTTGTAAGTCATCATGAACACCGGCGGGCGGTCAAACCCTTCGATCAACAGGGCACATTCGTAGTTCATCGAAGGGTTGACCGGTCCTCGCAGGTGTTCCATGCCGCGTTGGGCTAGCCAAGTGGCTGCAGCGTCAAAGAGCCGGTGGGCAGCCTCGGGATCGTTTTCGCATTCAAAAAAGCCAAAAAAACCGCGACGCTCGTGGTACACCTGATTGTGCCGGTGGTTGACAATAGCCGTCACTCGGCCCACGGTGCGCGAGCCCCTTCGGGCCACAAAGTGCTCCACCTCGGCGATCTGGTGAAACGGATGAGGCTTCCAGCCCAAAAGCTGCTTCAAATGGTCCCGCATGGGAGGAACCCAGTTGGGATCGTCGGCATACAGCCGCCAGGGCAATTGAAAAAAGTCCCGGCGATCCCGACGGGTGCGAACCGCACTGACACACACTTCGCCCATGTTCTCCGGTCCTTTGCTGTATTGAAAAGTTGGTGTTTGCCCAGCAGGGGAAGGGCTTTTAGATGGAATATTCCCCTTGGGCGGGACTGGCTGGTTGCAAAACCCGGAGCTGACTGTGAACCACCAGGTCTTTGACTTCTTCGCGGTACTGGACCATGTGGGGAGCGATCAGATGGCGTTCCAGGGCTTCCAGGTTCTCCCACTTTTCAATCACTGTGATCACATTGTCCCGAACCGGAGCCTGGTTGCCCAAAGCCGTGGGCAAGTCCACCGCCGGCCCGTATTCTAAACAACCCGGCTCTTGCAACACCTTGGGCACCAGTTGCTCAAAGCGGCGCAGAAACTCCTCCCGTTTGCCCGGACGCACCTCAATCTCGGCGATGACATGGATCATGGTCCCAATCCTCGGCTAAAGGGCCAACGCGCAGCAGATTCCATCGTGGTTGGTTTCCCTGGGGGAGTCTAGGGGATGGTTAGGAGGGTTCCGGAAAGGGGACGAACTCCACCTGGGGTTTGTGGGGCAGGAACCCTTGGGCATAGCCTTGCTGCAAAAACTCCTCCACCGCCCGGCGGCCCTCGGGACCCCAGTCCAAAGTCCACCGGTTCACATACATGCCCACAAACTGATCCGTCTGAGGGTCCCCAAGCCCTCGCCCAAACTGCTTGGCATAGGCCAGAGCTTCCTGGCGGTGTTGCAACCCATAGCGGATGCTTTGGTAAAGCAGGCGATTTACCAGAGCGATGGTCTGAGGGCCCAGGTCCCGACGCACCACATTGCCTCCCAAGGGGAGCGGCAGTCCTGTTTGCTCTTTCCACCACCGGCCCAGGTCCACCACGCATCGCAGACCTTGCTGGGCGTAGGTGAGCTGGCCTTCGTGGATAACCAGTCCGGCCTGCACGGGACGGTTTTTCCAGTGACCTTGGCGTACCGCGTCCAGAATGCGGTCAAAGGGGACCACGGTGTACTCAAACCGGCTTTGCAAGAAAAGCTCCAAAGCCAAAAAGGCCGAGGTCCATTCTCCCGGAACAGCCACTCCGCAGTCACGCAGTTGTTGTGGAGTAAACTCCTCGTTGGCCACCACCACCGGACCATAACCATCGCCCATGCTGGCTCCGCAACTGCACAGCACATACTTGTCTTGCAGGTAGGCATAAGCGTGGATACTCACGGCCGACAGTTCCAACTCCCCCCTTCTGGCCCGACGGTTCAGACTTTCAATGTCTTCCAGCAAGTGCTCAAAGCGCAATGGGCCGGTGTCCAGCTTTTCCTGGGCCAGCGCGTAGAACATGAAAGCATCGTCCGGATCCGGACTGTGGCCGACACGGATCAGTTGGACAGACACGGGGAAGGCTCCTGTTGTTTGCAACTGGGCTGACAAACCTCGGCAAAAGCAATGCCGGGACCAAACACAAGCCATGTGTGTGATGGGAAGCGGAAGATTTATAGTGTGTGCCAAACTTTTGCGGATGCCCAGCCCCTTGGGAAAAAGATGGGCGGCTGCCGCGCTTGGTGGGCATCAACCCATTGCGCCAAACAGCGCAGCTTGCTTCCCGAGGCAGCTACTGCAACTGGGAATCAGGCACCACGGGGAAGTCGTCCGTGCGGAAGGGGGAGGCGGGCAAGCCGTCGCGGTTCCAGAGGTTTCCCAGCGGGTAGTTGGCCCAGCCGTAGCGTACCGCTACCGGGTTTTGGATTTGGGGATGCCAGACGACGACGGTGTTTCCTTCAATTCGGGCCTGAGCGTTGAGGAACTTGCGGTCCGGCCCGCAGATGGTAAATCCCCGAAGCGGTCCCCCGCGTGCCTCCAACCCGGAGCCGACAAAGTCAAACTCTATGACGATCCGGTTTCCGTCCTTGCGGAAACACTTATACACCGGTCCGGAGTAAACCACATCCTTTCCATAAGCCAAGGCCAGCGCGGCCAAGGCCAAGCGCCGGCCCACCGGACCTTTTTGCTTGGGATGAATGTCCCGCTCATCTCCCACATCCACAATCACTGCCATGGCCGTGTTGGGTACGGTTTTCATGGTATGCAGTTGGGCATCGCGCAGCACAGCCCAAGGGGTGTGGGTGGGTTGAGTTGTCTTGGCCCGAAACGGTGCCAACTGCACGAACAGGAACGGAAAATCCCCCAATCCCCAACGCCGCCTCCAGTCTTGAATCATGGTCGGAAACAGCCAGTAGTATTCTTGGGCCCGACGGAAGTTCCCCGCGTTGCTTTCGCCTTGGTACCAAATCACTCCTCGGATCGGGAACTTCAGCAGGGGGTGAATCATGGCATTGAACAGGCCATAGGGTCGGTTTTTGTTGCGGGGGTTGCGGGGAAGGTCGAGGTAGTGCTTGAGTTTGGGATGGGCGGCCAGGGCTTCGCGGCTGGTCCAGGCTTCGGCGGGGGTGCCGCCGTAGTTGGAGCTGATCAAACCCACCGCCACGCCCAACTCCTCTTGCAGCTTGCGACCAAAGTGATAAGCCACGGCGGAAAACGCAGGCACGGTTTTGGGCCCGCAAAGTTGCCAAGGACCACCCTGGACATCTTGTTCTGGTTCGTCACTTGGCCGACGCTGCACGGTGAAAAGTCGGATCAGCTTGTTTGCACTTCCGGCGATCACTTGCTCAGGATTGGCGCTGCGATTGACCGGCCATTGCATGTTGGACTGACCGCTACAGACCCACACTTCGCCGATCATCACATCCTGAAGGACCACTTGATTCTTGGAGCCTTGCACGATCAGGGCAAAAGGGCCGCTGGCTTTTTGGGCCGGAAGTTCCACCAGAAAGAAGCCGTCTTGAGCTGCGGTGGCCTGCCCTTGCAAAGAGCCGAGCTTGACGGAGATCTTTTCTCCCGGCGTAGCCCAACCAAAAATCCGGATCGGCTGCTGTTGTTGCAGGACCATGTGATCACTGAACAAACGATGTAGCCGCACTTGGGCCTGAACCGCCAAGGGCAACCACAAGACCACTGCCGCTGCCAGCAACCACCGCAACCGGATCAAAGCACGCATGGGCACGCTCCTTCTCTCACAAGAACCAAGAAAAAAACCGCTTCTCCTATATCACACCCACAGGCCCTATTCCAGTCTCCAGGCAGAGTTGCAGAAGAGGATTGCCAAAGAGCAAGAGGGGCCAGGGCGAGAGCTTAGCGTAGCCAACTAGGCAGCCAGCGTCGCCACCAGGATTGAGACCCCGGGGCAGGGGAGGGATCAGCACCACCGGCAAAGGGAGTGCTCCGGGAGGGCACGGGTCGGGGCTGCTGGGCCACAGAGGCCGGGGGTGCGGGTCCTCGGGCCAGAAGCAATTGGGCCCAGTACCCTTCCAGCCGCTCCAAGGCCTG
>JAJRRR010000090.1 GCA_024279285.1 Planctomycetota bacterium | reverse complement strand
TTGGGCCCAAACCACCGCAGGGTTTGCCGTCAACCGTCGGTTGGTCAAAAACGGACGCTACGCCGGTTTTGGCGTCAACCGCCAAGGCCCGGTGGACCACAGCGTTCCTGTGCTGGCCGTGCATGACGAAAAAGGAAAGCTGCTGGGCGTGGTGTTCAACTACGCTTGTCATTGCACCACCTTGGGTCCTCAGCACAACTTTGTCTGTGGGGATTGGGCCGGTTATGCCAGCCAGTATTTGGAACAGCGTTTTCCCAACATCGTGGCCTTGTGCACCATCGGTTGCGGTGCGGACGCTAATCCTCATCCGCGCACGGGACTGGAGCTGGCCAAACGCCACGGCACCGAACTGGCCGACCAGGTGGAAGCTTTGCTGAAGGACTCTCAGGCTTGGACTGCTTTGCCTGCTGAAGTGCGCACCGCCTTTTCTCATGCTGAGCTGCCGTTTCAAGAGCGAAACGAAAACTACTTCCGCCAAAGACTGAAAAATCCCTCCTTGGTGGTGCAGCGCCATGCTCAAAACATGCTTCGCCTGCTGGCCCAAGGCCGGCTGCCCCGAAGCTACCCCTGCCCGGTGCATGTGTGGCGCATTGGAGATTTGACGATGGTTTTCCTGGGCGGGGAAGTGGTGGTGGACTACGCCTTGCGGCTGAAGCGAGAGCTTTCGGGCAAGGTGTGGGTGAGTGCTTATTGTGATGATGTGTTTGCCTATGTGGCCAGTAGTCGGGTGATTAGCGAAGGAGGCTACGAGGTAGACTTTTCCATGGTGTTTTACAACCAGCCGGGCCGATGGAAGCCGGAGGTGGAAGAAGTGCTCATCGGCACCGTACATCGGCTGTGGAAACAGTTAAAGTAGCACTCGGTGCCGCGTGCAAGTGTTCTTCGGAGTCGCAGCGTTTCAAACTACGAGAGGTTGGCACGAGTCATGAAAAGGCTGGTAGGGCTGTTTGGGTTGGTGTTGTGGGGATGGATGGGCACTTTGGGTTGGGCCCAAAGGGAATTGCAAGTCGGGTTTGCCAAGGTGGACATCACCCCCCGGGAAAAAGTGCGGCTGTTCGGCTATGCAGTGCGCAAGGAGCCAACGGACCAAGTGGTAAGCCGGCTTTGGGCTCGGGCGATGGTGATCCGACCCGAGGACGGACGGTTGCGGGCCTTGGTTACCTTGGATCTGGTGGGCATACCCGGCGCGCTGACCCGACGCGTGGCCGAACAGACCCAGCGGCGCTGGAACCTTCCGCGTGCCCGACTGGTCCTCGCCACCACCCACACGCACACCGGACCGGCTTTGGACGGACTGCTGGAAAACCATCTCATCCGGCCCTTTTCCCCCGAGGAACAAAAAGCACGCTCCCGATACACCCGCCAGGTGGAACAAGCCATCCTGAAGGCCCTGGAGCTGGCGATTGCCCGATTGCAACCTGCCCGTTGGGCTTGGGCCCAAACCACCGCAGGGTTTGCCGTCAACCGTCGGTTGGTCAAAAACGGACGCTACGCCGGTTTTGGCGTCAACCGTCAAGGCCCGGTGGACCACAGCGTTCCCGTGCTGGCTGTTTACGACCAAAAGGGGCATCTGTTGGGCGTGGTGTTCAACTACGCTTGTCATTGCACCACCTTGAGCCCTCAGGACAACTTTATCTGTGGGGATTGGGCCGGTTATGCCTGTCAGTTTTTGGAGGAGCGGTTTCCCGGCGCGGTGGCCATGTGCACGATCGGCTGCGCAGGGGATGCCAATCCTCATCCTCGCCCGGGGCTGCGTTGGGCCAAAGCCCACGGGCAAGAGCTGGCCGATCGGGTGGAACAGTTATTGAAAACTCCCCAAGGATGGCTTTCTTTGCCCGGGCAGGTGAGGAGCAGTTTTGGGTTTGCCGGGTTACCCTTTGACCGACCTTCCCGGGGAGAGTTGCTGCGAAGGCTCAACTCTTCCGATGTCCGCACCCGACGCCATGCCCAGGCCATGTTGAAGATTTTGGCCCGAAAAGGCCGTCTGCCCGAAACCTACCCCTGCCCAGTGCATGTGTGGCGAGTGGGCCAGTTGACGATGGTCTTCCTGGGCGGGGAAGTGGTGGTGGACTATGCCTTGCGGCTGAAGCGGGAGCTTCCAGGCAAGGTGTGGGTGAGTGCCTATTGCGACGATGTGTTTGCCTATGTGGCCAGTCGTCGGGTGGTGCAAGAGGGGGGTTATGAGGCCGACTATTCCATGCTCAACTACAACCAGCCCGGCCCCTGGCTCCCCGAGGTGGAAGATGTTCTGGTCCGCCGAGTTCACCAATTGCTGGAACCCAACGACGAAGAAGAACCCAAAGGCCCTCAGCAAGCCTTGGCCACGCTTTATGTGGCCCCGGGACTGCGCGTGGAGCTGGCCGCATGCGAGCCGTTGGTAGAGGATCCCATCTGCATCGCCTTTGACAAGCATCTGCGACTGTGGGTGCTGGAGATGCGTGATTATCCCACCGGCAAGGACGGCCGACCGGCAGGCCGCGTGAAAATCCTCACCGACACCGATGCTGACGGTCACTACGATCAGGCCACGGTGTTTTTGGAAGGGTTGTCTTATCCTTCAGGTTTGCTCCCTTGGGGCCCAGGGGCGTTTGTCATTGATGCCCCCGAGTTGTTCTTTGCCGAAGACACCAACGGAGATGGCCGAGCAGACCGTCGCCAAGTGCTGTTCCGAGGGTTCAACGACCACAACCCCCAGCATCAGGCCAGCAGTTTAAGTTACGGATTGGACAACTGGATCTATGCCGGGCTGGGCCCTCCTCGGCAGAAGATTCAGGTGCTGGCCACAGGCCGGTCGGTTCTGTTGCAACAAGACGATTTCCGGTTTTCTCCGGACGGAAAGCGTCTGGAGCCTGTGACCGGACGCACTCAATATGGTCGCACGCAAGACGATTGGGGTCGGTGGTTTGGTTCCACCAACCCGGTGCCTTTTTGGCACTATGTCATGCCCCGAAGATACCTTCAACGCAATCTGTCTGTCCCCATCACCC
This sequence comes from Planctomycetota bacterium, assembly GCA_024279285.1. Lineage (GTDB taxonomy): Bacteria > Planctomycetota > Planctomycetia > Pirellulales > S012-138 > S012-138. Next base: position 8,638 of record JAJRRR010000090.1, on the reverse strand, counting down.
AGGTGCGGCGTTCCTTGACGGTGCCTGCCAGTTTGCCGCCGGTGTTTCCCCGAAGCCGAACCGAAGACCGCTTCAACGATCTGTTTGCCGCCAATCGGTTCACTTCCGCTTGTGGGGCTCATGTCTATGGCGATGTCGCGCTGGGAGCCAGCTACCACGGGCACATCTTCGTCTGCGAACCGGTTCACAATCTGGTGCATCGGGCCGTATTGGTTCCGCAAGGGGTGAGTTTCCTGGCCCAGCGAGTCCCCCAAGAGCAAAAAAGCGAGTTTCTGGCCTCTACCGATTTGTGGTTCCGTCCGGTGTGGATTGCCACTGGTCCAGATGGGGCGTTGTGGGTGGTGGATATGTACCGGCGTTACATTGAGCACCCGCAGTGGATTCCCGACGGTTGGTTGGCGCAGATCGATGTTCGGGCCGGAGAGGGCCTGGGGCGGATTTATCGCATCGTGCCGAAGGACCGTCGGTTGAGCATGCCTCGTGCTCCAGCGGCGCTTTCTCCCCGAGAGTTGGTCGAAGAGCTGACCAGCACCAACCGGTGGCGTCGGCTGATGGCTCAGCGGTTGCTAGTGCAAGGCCAGCACCGGGAAGTCGTTCCCCAGTTGGAACAGCTCCTGGCCCAAGGTCCCAGCCCTCAAAGCCGCCTGCATGCCTTGTGGACCTTGCAAGGGTTGGGCGAGCTGAAAGCCGAGCAGTTGCTCACGGCACTCAACGACCCTCATGGGCAAGTGCGTCGGCATGCGGTGCGCTTGAGCGAGCCGTTTTTGGACTCACACGAGGGGATTTACCGCCGTGTGGCTCAACTGGCCCAGTCCAAGCAGCCTGAGGAAGTGTTCCAAGTGGCTTTTTCCTTGGGACAGACCCGGCGTGGGGAAGCTGCCCGGGTGCTTGTCCAACTGGCCAATCGCCACAGCCGCGACCCCTGGATTCGCCAAGCGGTGTTGACTTCCTTGGGACCTCATGCGGCTCTGGTGGCTCGGGAACTGCTGCAAAATCCTCAAAAACAACTCCGCCCACTGCTTCAAGCGGCTTTGGCCACTTTGGCCCGATCCAACTCTCCCCGACAAGTGGCCCAACTCCTGCTGCAACTGGCCCAAGTGCAACGCTCACTCAGGGAGGAGTTGTGGCGCGCCCGAGCGGTGGTGGAAGTGCTTTCGGCCCTGAAGGCCCAAAAAGCTCAAGCCCAAGTGCTCCAAAGCGGAGGAGCCACCTTGAACCAGGCCCTTGCAAGCCTTGTGGAACAAGCTCTGGCTTTGGCCGGAGACTCTGGGGAACCTCTTGCCCGACGCTTGGAAGCCTTGGGCTTGTTGGGCCATCTGCCCTTTGAACCAAAGCGTCAAGAGCAGCTTTTGCTGTGGTTGCTTCAACCTCAGCAAGCTCCCCGTCTGCAACGAGCCGCCCTGGAGGCTCTGGCCCGATTGGTCCCCGAGAAGTTTCCCCAGCTTGTTTTGCAGCGCTGGGAGCGAATCACGCCAGCGGTTCGGGACCAAGCGCTCCAGATGCTCTTACAACGACGGCAGTGGATTCATGCCCTGCTGCAAGCTGCCCGGGAAAACCGCGTCCGCATCCAGCTTTCCGCCCAGGCTCGGGAAACTTTGCTCCGCTATCCGGACGCCCAGGTGCGTCGTCAGGCTCAGGAGCTTTTTCGTCCCCCGAACAATGCCGAAGTGCAAAAACTGCTGCACCAGTACACCGCCGAGGTGAAAAAAGGCGGCAATCCGCTGTTGGGAGCGTTGGTGTTTGTTCGGGTGTGCGCAACTTGTCATGAGTATCGCGGGCTGGGCCGGTCGCTAGGACCCAAGTTGGATCAGCTCACCGGACAAAAACGCACCCCGGAGTTCCTGGTTGAGTCCATCCTCAATCCCAACGCTGCCGTGGAAAGCAAATTTGTCGGCTACACTCTCCTGCTGGCCGATGGACGCGTGCTGCAAGGTCTGGTAGTGGAAGAAAACGCCACGGCCATTCAGCTGGCCGACGCCCAAGGACGCATCCACACGGTGCTCCGCCTGGATGTGGAACACTTGGCCGCTACCGGCAAGTCGTTCATGCCCGAAGGATTGCATCGGGACATCTCTCCCCAGCAGATGGCCCACCTGGTCGCCTTCTTGCGTCTGGACGCCGGAGTGGAAGCCAATCCCGCTAACCTGGCCGGGTGGCTCCACCAACTTCGCAACCACGCCGACTCCTGGCATGTGGAAGCCGAGCCGAAAAAGATTTCCAAAGGGAAGCCAAAGGGACAACACGGCTGGCCTTTGCAAAACTCCTTGACACTGAAGTCCTCCCAGGAGCAAAAGCCCCGAGGGCTCTGGGCTCTTCTGCTACAAGGCCCTCCGGGTGAAAAAACCTTCCCTCAAGGAACGCTTCAGGTGGAAGTGCCCGGGCAGGGCACAGTCCAGTTACAGCTTCGTTGGCCGGGCAGTTGGGCTCAGGACCAGCGAGGACGGATTCAGGCGGTGTTGGTGGGTCTGGGCCAAGCCTCCCCGGCTCAAGCGGTGCTTCTGGTACGACAAACCGAGCCCAAGAAGGCCAAAACCCTGAAAGTCCAATTCCAAGGCTCTTCTCCCCTGTGGCTTGTGGCACCCTGAGGGTTAGAAGGGGAGGTTCCAGGGCTGGAGGGAGCCGGAAAACCACGCTGCCCAAATGTCCTAAGGCTCTCTGCCACGCCGCGCCATCTCCCACCTTCGCAAAACTTGCCCAAATGCTAGCACTGATAGAATCGTAATTTTTTACAAACTGCCACTTGGACTTAAGAAGTTGGTTGACAACCTTCCCTGCGGGGAGCTTTAACAAAAAGTAGGAAATGTTTGGGTGCAAACCGCCAAAGAAGCAATTTGTAACCTACAATTGGGCGCAGCGACCCTCCTGGTTCCGGAAACTCTACATGGCGCGGAGGAAGTGATGAAACGAGCCTTGGTGATTGTTGCAGCGTTGGCGATGTGGGCGGTGCCTCAGCCCAGCTATGCGTTCTTGGGCTGGTTGTTTGGTCACCACCGCGACCCTTGCACCGGAGAAGTGGTCTATCGGCCGCTTTTCCCCCGATTGGGTCTGTTTCGCCGGGCGTGGTTTGCTCCCCAGGTGGCCTGTGACCCGTGCGGGAGCGTGCAATATGTGCAGCAGACCAGCTATCGTGCCGAAGTGGTCCGGGTGCCTGTGACCACCTATCAGCCTGTGGTCACCACGGATCCTTGCACGGGTTGTCCGGTGACGACCATGCGGCCGGTGATCACCTATGTGCAACAGGTGCGTTACCGCCCGGTGATCACCTACCGCCCGGTGTGTTGTCCCACGATGGTCTCTACCCCGGTGTGCTGTCCGCCGACTAGCACGAGTGATTGTTGCACGCCGAGCTTGCCTAGCACCACCGAGCAGCAAGCACCTTCCCTTCCTAGCACGCAACCGGCTCCGTCGCAGACTCCGCCTACCTATCGTCCCTCGCAGCCTCAGCAGCAGGAAAGCTACCGGCAGCCTATGGATCAGCCCAAACAGAACCAACCTAAGTTGCAGCCCATCCCGGACAAAAGCTCCGGAGCCTCACACACGCCTCGGCCCAAGCTGGTCTTCCCCGATCAGCGCACCGCTTCAGTGCCTGGGGTACAACCGGCTGTGCACACGGGAACCAATCGGGTGCAGGTGCAGAAGGCCAGCCAGGTCCAGCCCGCCCGAGGGTTCCGTTGGCGACCGGCTCGCCCTCGTGTGGCTCAACGCTAGGTTGAACTGACGCCTTCCCCAAGCACGGGTTAAAGCCCCTTTTAGCTGGCCCCAGCCACTGTGGCTGGGGTTTTTTGATGAAACGGCTCAGGAGGTAGAAGGTGCTGGTTTGCGAGCTAACCCCTTTCTCCAAAAAGCGATCCTGAACTGACGCGGATTTTGGTTGCTGTGGGAAACTTTCCCGCTAAGCTCTCAAAAGAGCCGATTTCCAGGAGACCCACTTATGCGGATACATAACATGCTGGTTGTTTGCGCCGGAATCGGGTTGTTCCTGACAGGCGTGTGGAGCTTGCCCGGGGTTTGGGCAGAAGAACCCCTGACTCAGCTTCGCCTGCTGCCGGATGAAAAACACGCCCAAGAAGTGCTCAAACGGTGGCTCCTTCAGCGCTGCCAGGAGGCGTTGCAGCGTCGTCGGGAGGCGTTTGAGAAACTGGAATCCTTGGAGGACTGCCTTGCTTGGGCTCAAGCGCGTCGGGAGTTTTTCCAGCAAAGCTTGGGGCCTTGGCCTCCTCGCACCCCCTTGAACCCTCAGGTGGTCGGCACGCTCCAGGGACAAGGCTTTCGGGTGGAGAAGGTGATCTTTGAAAGTCATCCACGGCACTATGTGACGGCTTTGCTCTATGTGCCCACTGGGGGAAAGGGGCCTTTTCCTGGGGTGCTTTTGCCGTGTGGGCACAGCATCAACGGGAAAGCTGCTGCGGCTTACCAGCGTGCAGCCATGCTCATGGCCCGACAAGGAATGGTCGTCCTGTGCTACGATCCCATCGGCCAAGGAGAACGCTACCAGATTTTGCGCCAAAATCCCAACGAACCAGCTCATCCTCGGGCGGCTCAATACCACCCTCGGGCCCGATTCCTCTCCACCACCGAACACACCTTGGTAGGCGTAGGGGCCATCTTGTTGGGCACCAACGTGGCCCGATACCGGATTTGGGACGGCATGCGCGCCTTGGACTACCTCCAGAGCCGAAAGGAAGTGGACCCCAAGCGCATCGGCTGCACAGGCAACTCAGGTGGGGGCACGCTGACTGCCTATTTGATGGCTTTGGACCAGCGCATTTGGGCAGCTGCTCCGGCGTGTTATTTGACCGACTTTGAGCATCTGTTGCCTCGCCTGGGACCTCAGGATGCCGAGCAGAATATCTTCGGGCAGGTGGCCTTTGGGCTGAACCATGCGGACTATGTGCTCATGCGAGCTCCGCGACCCACGGCGATCCTGGCTGCCACTTTTGACGGGTTTGACATTCGGGGCACTTGGGCCAGCTATCGTCAGGCCAAGCGGTTCTATGGGCTGTTGGGCTACCCGGAACGCGTGCAACTGGTCGAAGCCCGAGCCCCTCACGGATTTTCCACTCTCCTGCGCCAAGGAGCCGTCCGATGGATGCTCCTGCACCTGAAAGGCCAGTACAAGGAGATCTTTGATGAGCCTCTTACGCCTTATGAGGACAAGCAAGTGCAGTGCACCCCCGAGGGCCAGGTGATGCTGCTTCCCGCAGCCCGATCAGCTTTTGATCTGAACTGGGAACTGGCCCTGCGGCTTCGGCCCCAACGACGCTCTGCCTGGAAATCACTCTCCCCGGACCAACGACGCCAAAAAGTGCAAAAGGTGCTGGGAACCCGTCCGCTGGCTTCCCTGCCCAAGCTGAAAGCCCAGCCAGGGAAATCCTTTCGGTGGAAAAACTGCCAGGTGCACACTTGGGTGCTGGAGCTGGAACCGGGGTTGCCCATGCCGGTCCTGGCCGTGGTTCCCTCCAAGGTGCGAAAGTCTCCTGTGCTGTTGCTCCATCCCCAGGGAAAACAAGTGCTGGAGAAACAGGCGGCCTTGGCAAAGCAGTTGCTCCAAGGAGGCCATGCGGTGCTGGTGGTGGAGTTGCCCGGCTGCGGAGAAACTCGGCCCACTCGCCCCACCTGGGCTTCCGAGCAGTTCGGACCTTTGTATCACGAAACGATGCTTCTTTACTTGCTTGGCCGTTCCATGGTGGCGCTTCGCACCGAGCACCTGGCCGCTGTAGCCCACTGGGCCCAAAAGCATCCTCGGCTCAGCCCGGCCGACTCCCAAGGTGTGCAACTGCTGGCTTGGCAAGAGCTGACCGTGCCGGCTTTGCACGCGGCCGCTTTGTACCCGGGGCTTTTTGCCCAGGTGGAGCTACGCCAAGGAATCCGTTCCTGGGAAGAAGTGGTCCGCGCCCCAGTGACCCAAAACCAGTTGATCAACACCGTGCACGGCGCTTTGAAAGTCTATGACCTGCCTGATCTGGTCCATCTGGCCGGAGCAGATCGCGTGAAAGTGAGTCAAGTGGTGGATGTGTTAGGTCAGCCGGTGGAGGGGGAGGAGTTTTCTTCAGGCCGATAGGAAACCACGGCTTCCATGTAATTGGCCCTTTGCAGTGTGGCCGGGTCGCCACAACGGCTCATCGTTAGCCGCCCTCGCAGTTGTTCCAGACTCCACCCGCGTTGCTGAAGCCATTGGGCCAGCCCTTGTATCAGCTCCGCAGCGGCCTGGGGCCCTCGCCGCAACAGATGCCCCACCACCATCACTACATCCGCTCCCACGGCCAAGGCTTTGACCACATCTTCCGCTCCTTGCACTCCGGTGGTGGCAGCCAAGGACACCGACAACTGGTCCCGAAGCACCGCAATCCATCGCAACGGCAAACGCAACTCCCGGCGATGGCTCAGCACCAGCGTAGGCTCCAGACACATGCGTTGCAGATTCACATCCGGCTCCAGATAGCGATTAAACAGCACCAGTCCTTGGGCTCCGGCCTGGACCAGTTGCGAGGCAAACTCCGGCAAGGCGGTGAAAAAAGGCCCTATCTTCACCGCAAGCGGAAGCCGCGTGGCCTGACGCACTTGTTGCACGGTTTCCAGGTATCGGGCATGCACGCTTTGGGCCGACTCATGAACGGAGGTGGGCACATAGTAGATGTTCAGCTCCAAGGCGTCCGCTCCCGCCTCTTCTAACCAGGTGGCAAAAGAAGTCCAGCTCCCTGGACCTTGAGCATTGATGCTGGCCACCACCGGAACGGAAAGCCGCTGCTTGGCCTGCTCTAGCAGACGCAGGTAGCGGATCGGACCTTCGTTGTAGTCCTTGAGCTTGTGAAAAATCTGGGGCGAGTGGAACTGGTCGTCTTGCTGAAGCTCGTGCAGTCGGGTCCAGAGAGCTTCTTCGTGTTCAAATTGTTCGGCGAACATGGAAGGCATTACCACAGCTCCCACTCCGGCTTCTTCCAGCCGAAGCAACACATCCAGGTCAATCGTCAGCGGCGAAGCCCCCGCCACGATCGGGTTGGCCAGTTCCAGGCCCAGGTATCGGGTCCTCAAATCCACGCTCATCGCATGCTCCTGGCAAAAGGCGAATGCCAAGGGTATCTAACTCTATTTTCCTTGCTGAATCCGGCTGGGGACACCCACCCTGGGAGCTTTCCTTCAAATGCTGTGCCTATCTGCTTACGCCGGTACTTCCGCACCACCGATGATCTCAGAACCGGAGCAGAAGCTTCTACCACGCACCGCAGGACGCAAGCCGCCGGACGCACATCGCGCGCCAAAACCTGGCGAGCCCCGGCTTCGTACCCGCTTAGCCTACTAGCATTGCCTCGGAAGGGGGAGGGTGGGTATGGTACGGCCATGCCTTTTGACCCTCTCCAAGCCGCCCTCAGCGAGGTTCGCCTGCAGCAACAGGTCCGCCGGCTCAAGCAGCAGGTGGAGCAGTTGCCACGGGAAAACGCTCGGCAAGCCGCCCCTTTCCGCCGCCGGGAAAAGAAGAAGGTTCCTCCGGGGCAGAAGAAACGCCCGGGCCGCAAGAAGGGTCATGTGGGCAGCTGCCGCCGGGTGCCTGCTCAGATTGACCAGGAAGAGGAAGTGCCCTGGAGTTTGCCTGGCGGTGGCTCGGGTGGCCAATCGGGTGGAGGAGGAGTAGGGTCGTTTGGGAGAGCAGCTTCGCATGAGCCATGCGGTGTTTGTGGACGAGACGAGTTGGTGGGTGGGCGGATCGGGCTGGTGGCTTTGGGTGTTTGCCACGCGGGAGGGGTTGGTGGACTATCGGGTGGAGAGCAGCCGGGGTTCGCAGGTGGTGCAGGAGGGGTTGGGGGAGGGGTATCGGGGGGTGTTGGTGAGCGATTGTCTGAGCAGCTACGCCCCGCCGGATTACCGCAAGCACGAGTGCATTGCTCATCACTTGCAGGCGATTGTTCGGGCTTGGGAGCGGGAGGACACGGAGGCCCCGTGGTACTTGGATCAGTGGCGGGGGTTGTTGGAGGAGGTGTTGGAGTTGTACCACCGGAGTGGTGAGTACTCGGGGGAGGGGTTTGCTGCGTGTCGGGAGGATTTGCGGAGGCGGGTGGAGGAGTTGTTGGCTCATTCGTGCTCTCGGCCGGGGGATGTGGCGGTGCAGAACCGGCTGAAGAAGCATCGGGAGCACTTGCTGGTTTGCCTGGATGACCCGTGGGTGGAGCCGACCAACAACCGGGCGGAGCGGGCGTTGCGTCCGGCGGTGATTGCGCGGAAGTTGTCCTGTGGGAACAAGACGGAGGCGGGCGTCGGGCGTGGGAGATTCTGGCCAGCTTGGCGGCCACATGCGATGGTCTGGCCACGGACTTTGTGGAGTTTCTGACTGCACGCCTGCCACTGGCGTCTCAAACAGGAGCAACCGGGCGAGCAAGCCCTGTCTAGATCGGGAGGTTTCTCGTTGCTCGCCTGCCGCTGGCATCTCAAACAGGCCAGCCACCCAGGGAGCACGAAGCCATTAGAGTATTGTTTCTCCGCTTTTTTGCGTTTTTTGTCTCAAGCAGGCTACACAGGCAGGAAGCGTGAAGCCACCGGCGGGCCTGGAGCTTTAGAGCTTATCCGAAAAATGGAGGGGCGCTGGGTAATTTTGAAGGTTGGAGGATTTTTCGGATAGGTTCTAAAACTTCAGTCCTTCTCTGGC
>JAJRRR010000089.1 GCA_024279285.1 Planctomycetota bacterium | reverse complement strand
TGCACCTGCCAGTTGCGCCAAAGCCAAGGAGCCACCAGCGCCCAAGCCACTCCCACCGGCCAAGCTGCCAGCAGCCAGCGCTCTTTTTCCCGAGGCAGATTCCGCACCCAAGCCACCCAGCCCACCGCAGTGACCAGAGCCAGAATGGGATCCAATAGCACCGCTCCCGCACACAGCCCTCCCAACATTGTGCCTCGGAGCCAAGGGCTTTTTGGCGTTTGGGAGTTTTGGCAAGCCACTACCAGCAATGCCAGCACCACCGCTTGAATCCAAACCACCGCTTGCACATGTGTGACGGCCACTACGCTCACCGGGTCAGCAGCCATCAGCCATCCGGCAAGCAAACCCAAGCGGCGATGGCCCAGCAGCACTTGCACCAACCAAACCAGCAACACGCAACTGGCAGCTCCCACGCAGGCTTGAACCAGTTGCAAAGCCAAGTAAGCCCGAGGGCTCTCCACACCCAGCAGCCGGAAAAACACGGCAACCACGGCCGGATACACGGGAGCCTGCTGGCTGGTGGGACCGAAGCTGCCTAAAAAACGGATGCTGAACCCCCGGCCTTCAATCAGATGCCGGGCGATTCGGGCATGCTCATAGCCATAGGGGGAGCGATAGCTTTCCAGATAGGCAATTGCCCCTGCCCGAAGCCCCAGGGCCACCACGAACAAACTTCCCAGGGCTTTCAGACTTAGCCTCTGTTGTCCAGACCGCACTGCTTGGCATGAAAGACTCACGGTTTACCTGGTTTCCCCGGGGTGGGCTTGCCCTATTGACTGGCAAAAGGCACAAGATTCTAGATTCCCCAACCCTTCCGGAGCCAGATCAATCCTTCTTGACGCTTAGCCTTGCTAGCAACTTGGCCAGCTTACCGAGGGCTTTTGGCTCCCAGGAGCCACACCAATAGACCCTTTTGGGCATGGAGGCGATTGGCTGCCTGGTGGACCACGACGCTTTGAGGACCGTCGATGACTTCATCGGTGACTTCTTCTCCACGATGGGCCGGCAAGTTGTGCATGAAGATGGCATCCGAAGGGGCCAAGGCCATCAGTTGAGCATTGACCTGATAAGGGGCAAACTTTCTGCGGCGTTGCTCTTTCTCGGCCTCTTGGCCCATGCTGGTCCACACATCGGTGTAAATCACATCCGCATCGCGCACGGCCTGTTGAGGATCGGTGGTCATTTCCAACTGAATCTGCGGAGCCACGCGGTGCAGGTGTTCCACATACTCAGGGCTAAACTGATGTTCCCTGGGGGCGGCCAGACGGAACCGCATGCCCAAGTGCCCACAGGCCATGGCCAGGCTGCGCGCTACATTGTTCCCGTCCCCAACAAACACCAGCGTTCGTCCCCGAGGAGAACCCAAGTGTTCGCTGATGGTGAACAAATCCGCCAGAGCCTGGCAAGGATGTGCCAGATCGGTCAGGGCGTTAATGACGGGCACTTGGGCCCAACGGGCCAACTCCTCCACCCGTTGGTGGCTCTTGGCCCGAACGATGATCACATCCACATACTGGCTTAGCACCCTTGCGAAGTCGGCCACGGACTCCCGAGAGCCCCAGCCCACCTCCTTGCCCAAAAACAAAGCCGTTCCTCCCAGATGGGCCATGCCCACTTCAAAACTGACCCGAGTTCGCAACGAAGGATGCTCAAACAACAAGGCAGCCACGCGCCCCGGCAACAGCGGCTCGCGCACCCCTTGCTCATATTTGGCTTTCAAGTCCCGAGTGATCGCATAAATCCGCTCCAGCTCACCGGGACTCAAGTCCGCTAAAGTGAGCACATGCCGCACACTCATGTCACTTTCCTTTGCCAAATTGGAGGAACCAGGGCTACGCAGGCCGGAGGAGCGGGGATTCCTAAGGCTGTGGGCTTGGGAACACTACGCGTTTTTTTCTTCGGGAGCTTGTTGGACATACCGACGCAACACTTCCGTTAGTTTTTGGCATCCCAACTGGGCCTGTTCGTCCGTGAGGGTCATGGCCGGGAGCATGCGCAGGACATTGCCCTGGGTGCAGTTGATCAGCACGCCTTGGTCCATCATGCGTTGCACGACGGGTTCTCCGGGCACGGAAAGCTCCACACCGATCATCAGTCCTACCACCCGAACCTGGCGAACGATGGGCAATTCGTCCACCAGGGGGGAGAGTTGCTCCAGGAACAGTTTCTCCAGGTGCTGAACCCGTTGGAGCAGCCCTTGTTCTTCAATGGTTTCCAAGGTGGCGATGCCGGCGGCGGCAGCCAGAGGGTTGCCGCCGAAGGTGGCCGCGTGCATACCCGGTCGGAGACTTCGGGCCAGCTCGGGTCGGGCCAGCATGGCTCCAGCAGCCACCCCGCCACAAAGCCCCTTGGCCAGTGTGATCACATCCGGCTCCACCCCAAATCGCTGATACCCGAACCAGTGGCCGGTGCGACCACAGCCGGTCTGCACCTCATCAAAGATCAGGATCAAGTTGTGCTCATCGGCGATCTGTCGCAGTTGAGCCAGGAAGCCCTGAGGGGGCACGCGCACTCCACCTTCCCCTTGAACCGGTTCGACCAAAATCGCCGCGGTTTGCTCATCCACCAATTCGGCCACGGCTTGGGCATCTCCAAAGGGGGCATAGACGAACCCAGCCACCAAAGGGCCCAGCCCTTCGTGATATTTGGGCTGAGCAGTGGCCGTGGTAGTGGCCAGAGTGCGCCCGTGAAACCCGCCTTGGAAAGTGACGATCTTGAAGCGTTCCGGTCCGCAGTGCAGGCGGACCAATTTGATGGCAGCCTCGTTGGCTTCCGCTCCTGAGTTGCAAAAGAACGCTTGGCCTCCGAAGCTGCGCTGGGAGAGCATTTGGGCCCAACGCCCCTGAGGCTCTATGTACCAAGTGTTAGGCACATGGATGAGTTGTTCCACTTGGCGTTGAACAGCCTGGACCACCCGAGGCGGGCAATGGCCCAACAGATTGCATCCCCAACCGGGAAACAAGTCCAGGTAGCGACGGCCCTGGCTGTCCCAAACCCAGCTCCCCTCCCCACGCACCAAAGTGACCGGATAGCGGACATAGTTGGGAATCACATACTCGTGGAAAAGTTCCTGAACTGGATCGGGAGCTGCGGTGCTCACGATCATCCCCCCTGCCAAAAGAGTCAAATTGTGGTGCGAGCAAGGAAATATTTCGTGAATAGGTGGGTTTATTCTTCCAGGTCGTCAGGCACGATTTGGGTGCCTACGCCCTGATCGGTGTACACTTCCAGCAGCAAGGAGTGCCGGAGTTTGCCGTCAATGATGTGGATTTTTTTCACGCCTTTGGCCAGCGAGTCCAGGCAGGCTTGCACTTTGGGCACCATGCCTTCGTCAATGACTCCTTGGGCGATTAACTCCTTAGCCTGGCTGACGGTCAGTGTGTGGATCAAGGAGTCTGGATCGGACTTATCGCGGCGCACTCCGTTGATGTCGCTGAGGAAGACGAGTTTTTCCGCACCGAGGGTTTCGGCGATGGCTTTGGCCGCATCGTCGGCGTTGACATTGAGCTTTTGCTTCTCCGGGCCCCAACACATCGAGGGCACCACCGGCACGATGCCGGCATAGCACAGATTGTCCAGCGTGGTGCGGTCCACTCGGGTGATGCGCCCCACCAGACCCAAGTCCACCTCCTGTCCCTGGTCGTCTTTCAAGGTGAGTTTTTCCCCGTAAAGCACACAGGTGGTTTTGAAGTTCAGCGGTGCGGCGCGTCCGCCCAGTTGTTCAATGGTGTCCACCAGTTGTTGGTTGATTTCACCGGCCAGGACTTCTTCCACGATTTGGAGGGTTTGGGGATCGGTGTAGCGGCGTCCTTGAACAAATCGGACGGGAATGCCCTGCTGTTGCATGCGTCGGGAGATGGCCGCCCCGGCTCCGTGGACCACCACGGGACGCATGCCTACGGTTTCCATGAACACGATGTCTTCCAGCAAGGGGCGCAGGGCCTGGGGATCGTCAATGACTCGCCCCCCGATCTTGATGACCGTAATTCGGTCCCGAAATCGCCGTATCCAGTGGAGGGCCTCAATCAACACATCGGCTTTGGCAATGGCGTCTTTCAACGCTGCGCCCTCCGACCAAGGAACCAACACCGCTTCCGTCATCGTTGCATCCTCAGAACAGACCAATCGCCGAAAGGAAAACTTCCATTATGAGTCCCCAGAAGGGAGTGTCAACGATTGGGCCGAAAACCACTGTTTTGCATGCTCCACATCTTCGGTCAGTTGCTGGCGGAGTTGATCGGAGGAGGAGAACTTTTGCACCTCTCGCAAGCGTCGGCCTATCTCCACTTCCAGCGTTTGACCGTACAACGAGCCGGAAAACCCGATCAGGTGTACTTCGACTTTGGGCTGAGGGTCATCGAAGGTGGGATTGGGACCGATGTGCACCGCAGCCGCATAGCACTCCCGCCCTACAAAACCCCGGCCTGCATACACTCCCTCGGCAGGCAACAGCACCGGCACTTGGGCCAAATTGGCGGTGGGAAAGCCCAAGGGTTGGCCTCGCTTCTGCCCTTCTACCACTTGCCCCCGAATGCGATGGAGTCGTCCCAGACATTGCGCAGCCGTCTCCATCTGTCCCTGGGCAATCAAGCGCCGAATCAGTGAACTGGAAACCACCAACCCCCTTACACGAACCTGATCCACCACCTCCAGCTCCAAATGGCTTTCTTGGCACAACTGTTCCAGCAAAGCCACATCCCCTTGCCGCTCCCGGCCAAAGCGAAAGTTGCTCCCTTGGACCATGCCTTGTGCTTCCAAGCGCTGTAGCACCACTTGGCTGAAGAACTCCTCTGGGGAGAGCCGGAGCAACTGTTCGGAAGTTGGATAGAGAATCACCACTTGGGCTCCGTGTTGGGCCAGCAGTTGCACCTTGCGCTGGGGCCAGCAAAGGAGTTGGGGAGCCTGCTGGGGTCGCAGCACCTGGGCCGGAGGCGGATGGAAAGTAAAGACCACCGCGGGGCCTTGGAGGCGTTGGGCCATTTGGGCCAAGGCGGCCAAAATGGCTTGATGCCCCCGATGCACTCCGTCAAAATTGCCCACACTCACCACGCCCCCTCGCGCCTCCGAGGGCAACTGCTCCAGGTCTTGCACCACTTGCACTTCCATGCCGGAGTCCTTCCACCGCTTTCAGGCCAGAAGTTCTGCAATTTTTTGTCCGAACCACTCCTCCGGGGAACCGGACCTACGCAAACCACCCTCGGATTTTGGCACAGTTGGCAGTTTCCTGAAACTCCCTGAGCAGTTGCTTTGCCGACAATTCTTTTCCACCCCACTGCTGAGCAACCCTCCAAAGGGCCAAAAGATTGACGGCCAGCGAGAAATTGCCTAAAACATATGCAAAGGTGTTTATGTGTTTCGGAAGTTTGTTTGGACAACTGGCCGAAGTAATTAGTATCCCGCCTGGTTGATTCCCGCCTGCAAGTTGTCCCGCCTGATCAGGCCCGAAACAAAAGGAGGGCCGCCGATGAAACGAGTTGGGTTGGTGTTGGCTTTGATTCTCTGGGGTGCGGTTCCGGTTCTGGCCCAACCGTTGCAAAAGTCTTCCCCTCCTCTGCATGAGCAGATTGACCGGCTCATTGAATCCCGACTCCCAGGCAAGCCTGCCCCACTGGCCGACGACGCCCAGTTTGTGCGTCGGGTGTATTTGGACTTGGTGGGCCGAATTCCTTCGGTGGACGAGGCCCGAGCGTTCCTGGACGATCCGGACCCAAACAAAAGAGCCAAGCTGATTGATCGCCTCCTGGCCAGTCCGGAGTTTTCCTATCGGATGCAATTCGTGTTGGACGACTGGCTCATGGAGCGGCGTTCGCCCTCGGGTGTGAATCGCCAGCAATGGCTGGAGTATCTGCGACGCAGTGTGGAGGAGGGCAAGCCACTGAATGAGCTTTTTGCCCAGATCATTCGGGCCGATGACCAAGTGCCGCGCGAAGCAGCCGCCTTTTACTTGGCTCGGGATGTGCAACCGCATCAGTTGACCCGAGATGTCGGGCGACTCTTCTTCGGCGTGGATCTGCAGTGTGCCCAGTGCCATGAGCATCCCCACATCGGCGATTACACCCAGGATCTTTAATATGGGCTGTTTGCTTTCTACACGAGAAGTTTCCTGTTCCGCGATCCGAAAACCAAGCAACTGTTTGTTGCCGAGAAGGCTGAAGGGGAAGCTTCTTACACTTCGGTGTTTGACACTTCGGTGAAAAAGGAGCGTGTGCTTCCTTGTCCACCGGGGGGAGAGGCGATTGCTGATCCCAAGCTTCCCAAAGCGGAGCTTTACCTGGTGGTCGGTTCGGCCAAGGTGCGGCCGGTGCCGCGCTACAGCCGTCGGGAACAACTGGCCCAAGTGGTGGCCCAGGGAACCAACCCCTTCTTGAAACGCAATGTGGCCAATCGGCTTTGGGCGTTGATGATGGGCCGAGGGTTGGTCCATCCGCTGGATTTTTACCACAGCGACAATCCCCCTTCGCATCCTGAACTGTTGGAGCTGTTAGGGGACTACTTGGTGCAAACGCGTTATGATTTGCGGGAGTTTTTGCGGCAGTTGGCCCTTTCGCGCACTTATCAGCGCAGCAGCACTCCGGGCCCTCAGTTCCCCAAGGAATTGCTGGAGCCGTCACGGTTTGCCGTGGCTGCCCTGCGTCCCTTAAGTCCGGAACAGTTGGCCTGGTCCATGATGGAAGCCACAGGCACCACGACGGTTGCTCGCCAAAGGGTCCGCCAACAGTTGTTAAGCGATCCTCGGCTCAGGGACATCGTTAGCTTGGACTCCAAACGGCAAAGGTTGCTGGAAGAAATGGTGCAGCAGCGGTTGGTGGCGGCCTGGGGCCGCAACACCCAGGTGTTTGCCCAACACTATGCCGGACCTTCTGGCGAGTCTCAGGACCAGTTTTTTGCCACCGCTTTGCAAGCCCTGTTTCTCAACAACGGAAGTGTGATCCGCTCGTGGCTTACGCCGCGCATGGGCAACCTTATGGATCGGCTCTTGCAGAAAAAAGACCCGGACCAACTGGCCGAGGAGATGTACTTGAGCGTGCTTACCCGATTCCCCACCCCTGAAGAACGCCAAGCCGTGGCTCAGTACCTCCAAGGTCGTGACCAAGACCGTCAGAAAGCCATCGGGGAGATGGTTTGGGCCTTGTTGGCTTCGGTGGAGTTTCGGTTCAATCACTAGGGAGTTTGTTACGAAAAACAAGGCAGGGCTTGGGCTAAGGCTCAGCCTGTGCCACCAAATGTGGAGGGCAATGTGATGAAGTGCCGATATGCCTGTGGGAGCGTGGAGCATGTGATTGGGCGGCGAGCATTCTTGGGCTCGTTGGCCGGAGTGACGGGCTTGGGCACGGTGGGCTTTTTCACCCAACCGGCTGTGGCCCAAGCCATGAAACGCCAGCAAAAGCACCTGTTGGTAATCTATCTGGCTGGAGGGCTGAGCCAACTGGAGAGTTGGGACCCTAAGCCGGGCACCGACACTGGAGGCCCCTTCCGCGCCATCAAGACCTCGGTGCCAGGGGTTCACATCTGTGAGCTGCTCCCTTATACCGCCAAACAGATGCATCGCATGGCTTTGGTCCGAAGCTTGAACACGCGGAATGTGGACCATGGGATGGGGCGTTATCAGATGACGCACGGTCGCAATCGCGGGGGGCTGAATGTGCCCCACCTGGGTGCCCTCACCGCACGATTGCTCCATCCCAAGGAGCATCCTTTGCCGGGATTCATCCGCGTTGGGGAACGGGGAAACATTAAGGAAGCGGGCTATTTGGGCCCGGAGTATGCCAGCTTAGGGCTGCCCGATGGAAAGCTACCCCCTGTCGCCCAGCGACCCAAAGGACTCACCGTGCAAGATGACCTGCGGCGGCACGACTTCCTGCGTCGGGTCAACGACCACTTTCTGGCCCGACGACGCACTGCCGAAACCGAAGCTTACACCCACAGCTTTGAACAAGCCTTGCAACTGATGGAACAACAAGAGGCGTTTCGCATCGAGCAAGAGCCGCAGAAGCTGCGTGAGCAATACGGCGACCATCCCTTTGGACGCCACTGCTTGCTTGCCCGACGACTCATCGAACGCGGCGTGACCTATGTCCAGGTGACCCATACCAACTACGACACCCATCACGAGAACTTCAACTTCCACCTGGAGCAATTGGGCGAATTTGACCGCACATTTGCCACCTTGTTGGAGGACTTGGCCAGCCGAGGGCTGTTGGAGCATGTGTTGGTGGTGGTGATGAGCGAGTTTGGCCGCACTCCTCGGATCAACGAGCGCTTCGGGCGTGATCATTGGGGCAAGTCGTGGAGCATTGCTTTGGCCGGTTGCGGCATCCAGCACGGAGCGGTGATCGGCAAAACCAACAAAAACGGCACCGAAGTGGTGGAGCGGGAAGTGGACCACGGGCACCTGTTCCACACTTACCTTCGGGCGTTAGGGATTGACAGTTCAGGCACGGTGGAAGTCAACGGGCGCGAGATGCCCATTGCCGATCCTGCCCGAGAACCCATTGAGGAGCTGCTGGCATGATCCCCCCGGCTGTGGACCCCAAGGCATTCCGGCAGGAAAAAGCCTGGTCCTACTCGGCTCCGTTTGTGGAGTGTCGGTTCGATCCGCAGGGCCGGTTCGTGTTTGCGTCGGCTCAGGATTTTACGATCCAGCGCTGGGAACTTTCCTCAGGCAAACAGGTGGCCTTGAGGGGGCATGAGAGTTGGGTGCGTGCCATGGGCTTTGATCCGGGGGGAGAGTGGTTCATCACGGGCGGATACGACGGCCAGTTGATCTGGTGGCCGGCCCAGGACCCCCAGCCCCAACCCCATCGCAAATTCCAAGCCCACGACGGCTGGATACGCGCCCTGGCCATCAACCCCGACGGAAAACTCCTGGCCACCGTGGGCAACGATCTGGTGGTCAAGCTCTGGGAACTTGCCACAGGCAAGCTCCTGGCTGAGCTGACCGGACACGAAAGCCACATCTACAATGTGGCCTTTCATCCTGGGGGTCAGGACCTTGCCACTTGCGATCTCAAAGGAGTGATCAAACATTGGTCGGTGCCCCAGCAGAAACTGCTCCGAGAGCTGAAGGCCCAGCCGTTGCACAAGTACGACACGACCTTTCGGGCCCACATCGGCGGTGCCCGAGCCATGCGTTTTGATCCCCAGGGAAAGTTCCTGGCTTGTGGCGGGATTACTGAAGTGAGCAACGCATTTGCCGGAGTGGGCAAACCGGCGGTGGTGTTGCTGGAGTGGAGCAGCGGCAAGCAGCACCTGGTTTACAAAGCCCAAAAGCGAGGGGTGGTCTGGGGACTGGTCTTTCATCCCCAACAATTCTGGTTGGCGGTTTCCGGTGGAGCCGGTGGTTGGGCGTTTTTCTTCCGGGGAAAACAAGCGGCTCCTTTCCACACCCAAAAACTTCCTGCCTCGGCCCGAGGCTTGGACCTGCATCCAAACCAGGTTCAAGTAGCCATCTGCGACTATGCCCGACAAATGAGAATCTACACCCTGGCTCCTAAGAACAGTCAGACTTAAGGCATTTGGAGCAAAAGCCATCGGGCCCAAGCAGACCTTGCTTCTAACGCCCGATGGAGAATCAGGTCTCAGTGGATACCAGCTTGCTATGTCTTCTTGCTGAGGTTGAGGGCTTCCTGGTGTTTGACAGCCATTTGGGGACGGTTAGAATGAAGGTAGCAGAATCCGAGGCCCGTGGGGTTGGGTCCCCCGCCAGGTGTGCCAGCCGCCTGCGACGGTAGCGCCCCAGGGCCCTAGTGTGCCGGAGGTGATGATGTTGGCTTTTATTTCGCCCGGTCCCTTGGAACTGCTTGTGGTGGTCCTGGTGATCCTGTTGCTGTTTGGCAACCGATTGCCGGGTGTGATGCGTTCCTTGGGCCGAGGAATTGTGGAGTTCAAAAAAGGGCTCTCCGGCACCGAAGAGACCACGGATCACTCCCAACAGGCCAACGCTCCTTCCCAATCCAGCAAGCCGTAAAAGGGGGACTTCCCTACCTTTTGGGAAATCGGCTGGCCTCGGCTTCCCGAGTCGGGTTGCCGCATCCTGACCTTTCCGCAGGAGGCTTGCGCTGATGAACCCCATGGTGCATCTGGCTTGGTTTTCACCGGGTCCGATGGAGATGCTGATCATTGGGCTGATTGCCTTGTTGTTGTTTGGCAATCGGTTGCCCAGTGTAATGCGTTCCTTGGGCCGGGGGTTTGTGGAGTTCAAACGGGGACTTTCTGGCGTGGAGGAGGAAATCCAACGGGCGGTGGACTCAGCCACGGAACCGTTGCCCCCCTCTACTCCTACTTCCGAATCCACCTCGGAAGAAAACGCCGCTCCCAAGTTCGAACCACCAGCGGAAAGCAAATCCTAAAACTTTTCCCCCGAGCATTCCTGAAGCTTTCCTCGCCAGAAGAGCCCGAGTGGGCTTTGCTTTGCAGGGGATTTTTTCGTAAAAATCGCACCTGTGGTTGGTCTTCAACGGCACATCCAGGAAGGTTGGCCCATGGGACTGTTCAACAAGATAAAGCAGCTCACCCAGGCTCTGAGCCGTGGGGTGGAGAAGACCAAGCGTCTGCTCAAAACCGACATCCGCGACCTGTTCAAAACCGAAGGTCGCCTGGTGGACGAGCAGTTCCTGGAAGATCTTCTGGCCGTGCTGATCAAGACCGATATGGGCTACGCCGCCGCCGAAGAGATCATTGAAGATGTGCGGTCTCAGTTCCGAGGCCGGGTTGTCCAAATGGAACAAGTGCTGGATGTGATCAAAGCCCGACTCAAACAACAACTCAAACAAGAAGAAGTGCCCATTCGCACCAACCCCGATGGCCCCACCGTCATCATGGTCGTGGGAGTTAACGGGTCGGGCAAAACCACCAGCATTGCCAAACTTGCCTACCGCTTTCAGCAAGAAGGCAAGAAGGTCATTCTGGGAGCGGGGGATACCTTCCGAGCTGCTGCCGTAGAGCAACTGACCATTTGGGCCAAGCGATTGGGAGTGGAAATCGTCACGGCTCCCATGGGCAGCGACCCGGCTTCGGTGGCCTATCGGACGGTGGAAAAAGCCGTCCAGGAAGGCGCTGATGTGTGCATCGTGGACACCGCCGGACGGCTGCAAACCCAAAAGTCCCTGATGGACGAACTGTCCAAAATCCACCGGGTTATCGGCAAAGTGCTGCCCGGCGCTCCTCATGAAGTCCTGCTGGTCCTGGATGCCACCACCGGCCAGCCCGGCATCAGCCAAGCCAAGGGGTTCACCCAAGCTGTCCAATGCACGGGGATCATTCTGGCCAAGTTGGACGGAACCGCCAAAGGAGGCGTGATTGTGCCCATCCGCCAACAGGTGGGCATCCCTGTGAAGTTTGTCGGAGTAGGGGAAAAACCCCAAGACTTGGAAGTGTTTGACTCTGAAGCCTTTGCCGAAGCCCTGTTTGCGTAAAGCTCAAGCACAAAAAGTAGCCGTCTGATGCACAAAGTTTGAGCAATCTTAGGTGGGGCCCGAGTAGCCCTAGCTGTGCGGAGAGGATTCTGCTCGTTTCTTGAAAACACCGGGCACAACTGGCGGGCACCTCAAGCCCTTGTACGGATCGCGTGCACGCTCTCTAAGCAATGCGTGCTTACTTTTTGGGCTTCTGTCGGATGCTAGGGGGTTGTAGCGCTTTGCAAAGTCAAGAACATAATTGACACAAGTTATTTTAATTTGGTCAGTTGCGAACAATTGCTCTTTGTAGAGCTTGCGTTTTGGCATTGTGCTTGCAGGTACAGCGGGCATGGGCGCGCGATGGGGGGTCCGGCCGGGGGCTTCGGCTCTCGGTCGGCCCCGTTTTCGCAAACCCCAACGCCTGCTCGGCCAGCTCTCCTGGGCGCCCAGCTAGCCGGAGCAGGTGTTTGCCAATGGGTTTGGGTTAACTTGGAAGCTCCTTCTGGTGAGGCATTGGGCTATGAACGGTCTGGATTTGAAGAAGTGGTTGTTTCCCGTGTTCGTGATAGGGTGTCTGTTGAGTTTTTCAGGAGCGAGTTGGGCAGCCGAAACACCTTCAGCCGAGCAAATTTCGGCCGACTTGCAAGGCAAGCTGGATGTTTTGTGGACTCTGCTTGCTGCTGTGTTGGTGTTTTTCATGCAGGCGGGATTTGCCATGGTGGAGGTGGGTTTCACCCGAGCCAAAAACGCCTGCAACATCTTGATGAAAAACTTGATTGACTTCTCCGTTGGATCGTTGGCTTTTTGGGCGATTGGGTTTTCGTTGATGTTTGGAGCCACCTTGGGCGGGTGGATTGGATGGGATTTTGACTACATGTTCTTCGACGGTGCCCATGCTGCCCAGGCCAAGGGCGACACCACAGTGGGGTTTGCTTGGGCTTTTCTGATCTTTCAAACGGTATTTTGTGCCACGGCAGCAACCATCGTCAGCGGAGCGGTGGCAGAGCGGACGAAGTTTGTGGGCTACCTGGCTTACTCCATTCTGATCACCGGCTTGGTTTACCCGATCTTTGGCGCTTGGGCCTGGGGTAGCCTTTGGGCCGGAGAAGGATGGCTGGAAGGACTCGGATTCCACGACTTTGCCGGTTCCACCGTAGTTCACTCCATTGGAGGTTGGTGTGCCTTGGCCGGAGCCTTGGTCATTGGCCCTCGGCTGGGGAAGTATGTCAACGGCAAAGTCATGCCCATCCCTGGCCACAACATCCCCTTGGCCGGATTGGGAGTGTTCATCCTGTGGCTGGGTTGGTTTGGGTTCAACCCGGGCAGCACCACTGCCGTGGGTGTAGAGTCCGGCTCTTTTGCCCAGATTGCTGTCGTGACCAACCTAGCCGCAGCCGCCGGGGCTGTGGGAGCCACGATCGTCTCTTGGCTGATGTTCAAAAAGCCTGATCCTTCCTTTGCTCTCAACGGAGCTTTGGCGGGATTGGTCACCATCACGGCCGGTTGTG
Organism: Planctomycetota bacterium; assembly: GCA_024279285.1. Taxonomy (GTDB): domain Bacteria; phylum Planctomycetota; class Planctomycetia; order Pirellulales; family S012-138; genus S012-138. The sequence continues at coordinate 1,493 of JAJRRR010000089.1, read as the reverse complement.
ATGTACTCAGCGCTCCGGCTTCGGTACTGGCCGGATTGATTGGCGGAGCAATCGTGGTGCCCTCGGTGGTGTTTTTTGATCGCCTCCGCATTGACGATCCGGTGGGAGCCATTTCGGTGCACGGTGTGTGTGGCGCCTGGGGCACCTTGGCCACGGGATTGTTCTCTCCCGATGTGGCGCTGTGGCCGCAGGTGGTCGGCGTGGTGGCCGGTTTTGCCTGGGCGTTTCCTGTGTCGTTGGTCATCTTCTTGCTGATCAAGTACACCGTGGGACTTCGCGTCAGCGAGGAAGAAGAGCTGGAAGGCTTGGACCTGAGCGAACATGGGCTGCACGCCTATCCGCCGGGATTTGTGTACGACTCGGTCCGGGGGACCCCCTTGGGCCCCGGTGGCAAGCCCCTGACTCCTGCTCAGGTTACCGCCCCTCAGACCTCCTAAAACATCTGGCCAGTGCCTGGGCCAGAAGGATGCCCTGGGAAGGCTTGGGCCGAAGCTTCCGCCGGGCTCGGCCCAAGCCGGGCATCCCTACCCTCGCTTGCCAGATTTGCCCCCTTGCCACTACGATGATCCCAAGCTACTGAAACAGCTTTCCAACAATCCTCGCAAGGAGAACTCCACCGATGAAGCTTATCATCGCTATCATTCAACCCCATCGCTTGGAAGCCGTCAAAGAAGCTCTGACCGAAGTAGAAGTGTTCCGACTGACCGTCATGGATGTTCAAGGCTTTGGGCGTCAAAAAGGCCAGACCGAAATGTATCGCGGCCACGAATACACCGTCAGCTTCACCCGAAAAGTGGAACTGCAAATCGCCGTCAACGAGGAGTTTGTCGAGCCGACGATTCAGGCCATCATCAAAGGCGGACGCACCGGAGAAAAAGGGCAAATCGGAGACGGGAAAATCTTTGTCCTCCCCCTGGAAGATTGCATCCGCATCCGCACCGGAGAGCGTGGGCCAGAGGCCATTTAGACTTGTTGCCACTTTCCACCTGTCTAGTGCCCCAAGCTGCACAAAAAAGAGGTCCCGGGGCAGAGGCCCCGGGACGCAGACGGGAAACACCGGGCAGGAGAGAGCGGCACGCATCCCCCACTAGCTGGCACAAGCCACACCAGACCCTGAGATCTGGGTGGAACTGCTCGGTGGCGAAGTAATCACCTCTCCGCTGGGCGCGCCGTGCTCCTTGAGACGGAACCGTTCCAGCAACCCTTTGAGCTGATCACTCAGATGCATCAGCTCTTGGCTGGCTTGTTGGGTCTGACTGGCTCCAGTCAGGTTCTGACCCAGCACTTCATCAATATGCTGAATCCGTTCGTTCACATCTCGGCCCGCCTGAGCCGACTGGCTCACTCCTTGAGAGACCATCTCGGCGGCGCTGGCGGTTTGGGCCACATTTTGGGCAATCTCCTTGGTCGTGATGGACTGCTCCTCCACGGCCGAGGCGATGGTTCGGGCCACCTCGTTGACATTCTGAATCACCTCCGTGATGTGATTCACT